>JBJOLO010000347.1:0-8392 GCA_046045565.1 Planctomycetota bacterium
CGTACGATCGACGCTCCCACAATATAGGCTTCAAGTTCCCCGGGCTGTCCCGTTCCCCGCCAGCTTACGACTTCTCCCCCAAATCCTTCCCTGTCTCGATGTCCGTCTCGGAATCAGCCAGTTCGTCTTCCCGATCGACATGCTCCGGCTCTGCATCCTCCAACGCTGCCTCATCGGCTTTTCGGGGGAGCAACTCCGCCAACATACGGCTGACCTCGATCGAATGCTTGACGCCCTGATCGAGCACAAATTGAATGCGAGGCGTGTATCGCGTATCGATTCGCTTCGCCACTTTGGCTTGCAGAAAGCCGGCCGAACTGCGAAGACCGTGTAGGGCCAGACTCTGTTGCGACTCGGTGCCCATGATCGAGACGTGCACTTTCGCCGACCGCATGTCGGGCGCCACTTCGACGTAGGTAACCGTCACGTTTTCGACGCGGGGGTCCCGGATTTCCGTGAGGATCGCCATACTGACGACCTCACGGATGGCCTCCGCTGCTTTGAGGATTCTGCGGGAACTCATCAAGAAATCTCGTTGGGTCTAGAGGGTTCGAGCCACTTCTTCAATGCGGTACGCTTCGAGCACATCGTTTTGCTTGATGTCATTGAAGTTGGCCAACCGAATACCACACTCCATCCCTCTCGATACTTCCTTGACGTCATCCTTTTCGCGTCGCAACGAATCCATTGCGTAGTCACCGATGTTGCGTCCGTCGCGGAACAGCCGCAACCGACATCCGCGTTCAATCGCCCCGCGAGTGACGTAGCAGCCTGCGACCGTACCGACGCGACTGATGGCGAAAACCTGTTTGACAAGCGCCTGCCCGAGTTCCACCACGCGTTCTTCGGGCTTCAACTTGCCTGCGAGCATCGCCTTCAAGTCGTCGGTCAACTTGTAGATGATGTCGTAACGACGGATCTCGATCCGCCGTTCGTCTGCCAGATTCATCGCCGCTTCGTCGGGAATGACATTGAAGCCGATGACGACAGCCTGGGAGGCGTAAGCGAGCGTCACGTCGGCAACAGTAATTCCACCGACCGAAGCTTGCAAGACTTTGACCGCAACTTCGGGGTGATCCAGCTTGCCCAATTCTTTCAGGATCGCCTCGATCGAGCCTCGCGTGTCGGCACGAATAATGAGATTGAGGGTCGTTACAGCCTGTTTCTGCCCCAATCGGCCTTCCGACATCAGACGTTGGAACTGATCGAACGACACCTTGGTGGTGCTGCCGGACAGCGATTGCTCGCGACCGTGCGTCGCCCGGCCGCTCGACAACTCGCGGGCCATGGCAATGTCTTTCAGCACCAGGAACGGGTCGCCCGCATTGGGTGCAACATCGAGGCCCGTGATATTCACCGGAGTGGATGGCCCGGCCTTCTTCACTCGCGTGCCAGCCTTCAGGGTGTCATACATTGCTTTGACGCGACCGTGAGCCGGACCGCAGACGACAATGTCGCCCACTTCCAACGTCCCATTCTTGACGATCACCTTGGCAATGACGCCGCGTCCCGGCTCTTGTTCGGCCTCGAGGCACGTGCCGCTCGCAGTTCGCGACGGATTCGCGCGGTAATCGTGCAACTCGGCGGTCACCAGAATGGTTTCGAGCAAGTCGTCCAGCCCTTTGCCGGTCATCGCACTGCACCGAATGACTTCGACATCGCCCGACCATTCGCTCGGCATCAACCCCTGCGTGGCAAGTTGCTGCAGCACGCGATCCGGATTGGCACCTGGCAAATCCATCTTATTGAGTGCCACGACGATCGGCACACCGGCGGCCTTCGCATGACTGATCGCTTCCTCGGTTTGTGGCATCACTCCGTCGTCGGCCGCGACGACCAGCACTGCAATGTCCGTTACATTGGCACCGCGGGCCCGCATTTCCGTAAACGCTTCGTGACCCGGCGTATCGACGAACGAGATGCGCCGCCCGTTTTTTGAAATCTGGTAGGCGCGGATATGCTGCGTGATCCCGCCCGCTTCCTTCGATGCCACGTTCAAGCCGATGATCTTGTCGAGCAAGCTCGTCTTTCCATGATCGACGTGGCCCAGGAACGTCACAACCGGTGGTCGCGTTTCCAGCGACTCCGGAGCATCCTCCTCGGCCTGCAAGCTGCTTAACACCGTCTGTTCCAAAGACTGTTGCTGCTTGAGTTCGACATCCAGCCCTAATTCGACCGCGAGCAACTCGGCGAGCTCCGCGGAAATCGTGGCATTGATGTTCATGGGACTTCCCATGGTCATCAAACGCCGCAACACCTCACCCGACCCCACTCCCGTGGCTTCGCAAAACGAGCGGATGCTGCAAGGCAACTGCACAACGACCTTCTCTTTGCGAGGTGCAGCCGTACTGACGCCAACGCCGCGACGCGTCAATCGTCGCGAACGTCGACCGCGAAGATCATCATCATCTTCGCCTCTGCCTAGCGGCTTGGTGACCTGACGGATCTTGCGCAGCTTCTGACGGTCGGCTCGCGCCATGCCCATCGAGGCCATGTCCGTTTCACCACCAGCACCCGGCGTTTCCTTGGCCTTGCGTGCCCGAGCCTGAGCTGCAGCTTGTTTCACAAGCGGAGCTTCAGCAGCTGGCGAGATCGGCGAGACCGGCATATCCGGCCGTCCGCCTGGCCCACGACCACGACCGCGTTCAGGCAGCTTATCGGGAATCAAATCCGTCGGCGGTTTGCCACCTAGCTTCGCACGCCGGATCGCATCGGTCGGCAGTCGAATCTGCGGCTTCTGAGCCGGCGGTTCCGACTTGAGCGGACCGGGAACGGGCTGAGCAACATCCGGCGGAGCGGCCAGTTTAATTACCGGCTCACGCTTCCTCGGCGGCATCGGAGGCTTCCGAACTTCGGGTGCAGGGGTAGCCGTTGTCGACGCTGTCACAGTCGGGGCCGGGGCCGGGGCCGGGGCAGTGGCCGGGACAGGTGCAGGGGCAGGCTCGGCAGCTTTCTTCGGCTTATCATCGAGCACGCGGATTTTCGTGCTACCGCCCACGGGCGGAATGTAATCGCTCTTCGTGAAAACCGGCGGCTCCGCAGCGGGACGGATCGGGGCGGGCGGAGGTTGCTCCACCGGCCCTTTGGGAGCAGGCTTCTTCACCGGACCGGCCAGATAGGCCTTCAGCTTGACGATCTCGTCGTCTTCCAGACTCGCAAGCGCCGATCCCTTGCCCTGGATCCCGGCTTTAGTGCAGAGATCGACAAGATCTTTGCTGTCGATTTTCAATTCTTTCGCTAACGCGTAAATTCGCATCGGCACCGGCGGCGCTCCTCATTTCCCAAAAAAAGATCTGCTACATACCCGCGTCTCCAACAACCTACCAATTGCAACTACGAAGGCCCACCCTCCTCAACCTTGGCATCACTCACCTTCGCGTCACCCGCCTTCGCATCGCTGGCACTGGCATCGCTGGCACTGGCATCGCTGGCCTTGGTATCGCTGGCACTGGCACTGCCGGCGCTGGCACTGCCTGCGCTGGCATCAACGCGACGCCCCGCGGCATCCACGTCATCCACACCCTGCTCCATCCGCTCCATTTCCTTCTGCCGCTTCCGCTCCGCAGCGGCAGCCTCTTCGGCTTCGAGCGCCCTGGCCTCCGCTTGCGCAACGATTCGATCGACCTGCTCGGCCGACAAACCGCCCATCTCCATCAGCGAATCGGGCTCGATCACCGAAAGATCGTCGTACGATAGGAAACCTTGCTCCACGAGTCGCTGTGCCAAGTCTTCGCTCATACCCTCCAGCGAACTGAAGCCCTTCACTGCACGCTCGATCTGCTGGTCGAGCTCGTCGGCGGTCATGATCTCGATATCCCAACCGCTCAATTTGCTTGCCAGACGCACATTTTGTCCGCGACGGCCGATTGCCAGCGACAACTGATCCTCGCGGACCAGCACGATTGCTCGCCCGAGCATATCGCAAAGCAACACCTGATCGACCTCAGCAGGCTGCAGTGCATTCGGGATCAACACCTGCGGGTCGCTATCCCAACGCACAATATCGATCCGCTCCCCTGCCAACTCATCCACAATATTCTTAATGCGGTTGCCGCGCACACCCACGCAAGCGCCGACGCAATCCACGCGCGAATCCGTGCTGCTCACCGCAACCTTGCTGCGATACCCCGGCTCGCGTGCCATCGCGTTGACCGAAATCACGCCGTCGGCGATTTCCGGAATCTCCTGCTCAAACAACCGCTGTACCAACTGCGGCCTCGTGCGACTAAGCACCACCTTCACGCGACTGCCTTGCGGTTTGACCTCATATACAATCGCCCGCACGCGCTCGTTCGGATGATGCGTCTCGCCCGGTATCTGTTCACTGCGAGGCAAAATAGCCTCGACGTTCCCCAACGAAACGGTCGTGACACCGCCTTCATTGCGCTGCACCACGCCGGCCACCATCTGGCCAACCTGCTCGGAATACTCATCCATCCGCGAATCCCGCTCGGCTTCGCGAATCTTCTGAATAATCACCTGCTTGGCGGTCTGTGCGCCGATACGACCAATCACCTCCGGAGCCAACTCACTCCCATTGCAGGTACCGGCCAGCGTGCCGTCCTTACGATTGATCTGGATTGCGATCTCCGACTCTTCGCCGTAGTGCTTCTTCGCCGCCGACACCAGCGCCGCTTCGATCGCCTGGAAAACCACTTCCGGTTCGATGTTCTTTTCGCGGTGCAGCGAATCGACAATTCGCAGTAATTCGTTGGGGTTCATGCATGCTCCACAGGCAATTAATTATTCCCAAATCCGGGCTCGCAATACAGGGCCTCCAGCCACTCTCTCACAAACCCGTTTCGCGGCGTCTCCCTGAGCTCCTTCACCGTACCCACTTGTTCGACCTGACCATCCCGCATGACCGCCAATCGATCGGCCATCGCATCAATGTCAGTCCGATCATGCGTCACCATCAGCACGGCTGTTTGCCGGCGCCGAAAATCCTCTCGAAGCCTCGTCCGGATCCGCCTCCGCAACGTCACGTCGAAATTCGTAAACGGCTCGTCTAACAACACCACCCGTGCCGGCCGCACCAGCGCCCTGGCGATCGCCACCCGCTGCCGCTCGCCACCCGACAGCCCTGCGGCCGATCGAGATAACAGCGATTCCATCTCCAGCATCGCGGCAACCTGCTGCAACCTGACTGAGCCTGCAAATGCTGCCGACCCGTCCAATGCTGCTGCCCCTTCAACTGCTGCTGATCCGGCACCTGTCGGCAACGGTCGGTCCGTCGAGCCACCACTGCGGTACGCTTCTCCGGTAAACCTCCACGAAAACGTGATATTTTCCGATACCTTCAAATGGGGCATCAGCACCGCGTGCTGAAACACCATCGCAATATTTCTCTCCGCGGCTTCGACACCGCCCACCGACTCGTCGTCAATGAACACCTGCCCTGCATCCGCCGCTTCCAAACCGGCAACGACCCGCAAGAGCGTTGTTTTCCCCGCTCCAACCGGTCCCGTGATCGCGACCACTTCGCCCGGCGCGACTGCCAGATCGATCGCCTTCAGGCCCGCTCGACCTCCGTCAGTCCCGAACCGCCGATGATCGAATGCTCGCGACACACCCGACAACCGAACGCTCGCCATTCGCGAACCGCGCTCTCACTCAAACTTCACGCATGTCGAAAAAAAATGCGGAGCTTCTCCTTCGCTGGGGAAACGTCCGCGACGGTCGAACCGCTCGAAATTATTTCCAGTCTTCAACTTAATCGCGGTTCTAAGCACAGAAGGATACAAGTCGCATACCCGAGTGTCAAGCTGGCATGCGACGAAAACGGGCCTCGCGCGTTGGCCGTTTTCGAGTCAACTTCGAGTCACCCGATGACCATGAGAGACGCTTCCACAAGTGCCCAGGAAGGTGCCTCGCGGAGCCATCGCCAATACCCCAACCGTCCGCCCGACGAGCGGCTCCCGCACTCCGCTCCCAGCACGCAGCACCCACCCCGCGTTAACGCTCCACTTCGTGCTCATCCCGGCCCACGAGCCGACCGACGAATCGTGTTTCGAGCCGGCAATCTCTCGTCGTGAGACCTGCGGCCCGCCGCGAACAGGCAGGCATCCTCGAAGCGGGACTCGGTCGATTCACGCCGAGTCGCGGTACAAGTGGTGGTGCCGGATGTATTCCTCAACCGCCCTCGGCGTCCGAAACCGGATGCTCTTCCCGTTCCGTACCCGTTGACGCAAGTCGGTGCTGCTCAACGCAATCAGCGGCATCTCGACGTAGTGTCGCCTGACCGCATCGATGCGATCGGGGGCGAGATACCGCTCCAGGACCCGCAGGTCGGGAATCGACATCCCCGGGCGGCCGACAATTAAAAGAGTCGCCAACTGGCAGATACGCTCCGGTTCCCGCCATGTCGGCAGATCCTGCAGCGAATCCGCACCCATCAGAAAATACAACTCCCATGCCGGACGCTCGCGATGGATCTGCTCGAGCGTTTCGACGGTGTAACTCAACCCTTCGCGTTCGGCCTCGATCGAGGAAACGCGCAGGCCGGGCGCATCGGCCAGAGCCAGTTCCAGCATTTCCAATCGCTGCCGGACCGGCGTCAGCAGGGCGCCGCGTTTGTGCGGAGGATGGGCGTTGGGAACAAGCCAGACCTCGTCTAACGCACACGCCTCGCGGCACGTTTCGGCCAGCAACAGGTGCCCGTAGTGGACCGGATCGAACGACCCACCATAAATCCCCAGTTTCATCGCGTTGATCCGAGTTCGCTTGCCGCTAGTTATCGTCACGCTGATGTTGTCTGCCTCACCGATACGCTCCGCCCACCTTGGCTGCGATCGCGAAGAAGGGCTATCCTAGCGGGTGAGCGTTTTTCTGACCATCGGATGGGCCGTGGGTGTCTCGCATGCCACTTCCGCGACAACAGTCGTTATTTTCGTCGGACCCGCCGGATATGCCGTGGGAACGTGACGAAGCCGACGACCGGCTCACGGCGGTGGTCATTTTTGCCGAAGCGCCTTATGGCCCGTTTGACTATCTGGTCCCTGAAGCCCTGCGGGAGTCCATCGCAGCAGGCAAACGGGTGCGAGTTCCGCTGGGGCGAGGCGATCGACCGACGATGGGTTATTGCGTCGCCGTGCGGCGCGCGGGCGAGATCAAGAACCACATCGCGGGCGTGAGCGGTCACGCGCCTCGAAGTCTAAAAGCGATGCTCACCGTCGTCGATGCGACTCCGCTTCTGCCAACGTCGCTGCTCGAGCTTACACGCTGGATGGCCGACTACTACCTGTGTCCCTGGGGGCTGACCATCGAAGGTGCTGTCCCGGCCGGTGTTCGCGATTCGGCATCCGCGCCAACGCCGACCTGGTATGCGCTGGCATCGGACTGCGAAACGCGTCGCAGCCAAATGCGACTGACGCCCACACAAAACCGGATCCTTGATCTGGTGGCTGGCTCCACCGAAATGCTGACACTCTCTCGACTGCGGGAATCAGCCGGCTGTACCGCCAGCCCCGTGAAGACGCTCGTGAGCAAAGGACTGCTTGAATTGCGTCACGAGCGCCCCGCAGCGTCCCCGACCTCTTCAGGCCATTCGGCTCAAGCCTCGCCATGGCAGCTGAACGAATCGCAGGCCAAGGCGGTCGAAACCATCCGCGAGGCGCGAGCCCGCAAACAACATGCAGCCATGGTGCTTCACGGCGTCACAGGCAGTGGCAAAACCGAAGTCTACATTCGGGCCATCGAGGAAACGGTGGCGGAGGGCAAGCAGGCAATTGTCCTGGTTCCGGAAATCAGCCTCACCGGCCAGACGCGCGATCGCTTCCTCGAACGATTCTCGCGCGTGGCGGTGCTTCACAGCCAATTGACCGACTCGGAGCGTCGCAAGCACTGGCAACGGATTGCGGCCGGCGAGGTCGATGTCGTGGTCGGAGCCCGCAGCGCCATTTTCGCCCCCGCGCCGCAGCTGGGACTGATTGTGATCGACGAAGAACACGACAGTTCCTTCAAACAGGACACCGCCCCCCGTTACCATGCCCGCGATGTCGCGCGTCATCGAGCCGAATACGAAAACATTCCGGTAATACTCGGGTCGGCAACGCCCTCCCTGGAGACTTGGTACGAAGTCCAAAGGGGCAAGTACACGCTGCTTTCGTTACCCGATCGCGTTTCCAACCAGGCCTTACCGGATGTCCTGCTGGTTGATCTACGCGATGCCCGCCGCGCAGCGGGTGGACAGGGAGCGATCAGCAGGCCGCTTCACGACGCAATGAAAGAGGCGTTAGCCGAGGGCGGGCAGATCATCCTGCTGATGAACCGCCGCGGATTCTCGACCAACATTCAATGTCCGGCCTGCGGTCATGCTGTTCGCTGCCCCGACTGCGACGTCGCGTTGACGCTGCATCTCTCGGATAGCACCATCCCGCCCGCTCGCGGCGGC
>JBJOLO010000370.1:0-3087 GCA_046045565.1 Planctomycetota bacterium
CCCCAGATTCATTGAGCGTCGCCAAAGCGCGCCACCACCACGCTCGAACGGCAACTCCTCTCTCCAACAAATCTCCTTCTTAACTTTATTCTCATACATACATTCCCATACCTACATTACCCTCCCTCCTCTTCCTTCGTGCTCTTCGTGCCCTTCGTGGTTAACTCTCCCCCCCGACCAAAATACCCCGCAACTCCCCAGCCGAAAACGGCTTCTCCAGCACCACCAACTGCTCGCTCAACGACTCGCGTAATGATGCAACGTTTTCGTGGGCCGTCATCAAGACGATCGACAGCAACGTGTTGCGACCGCGCAATTCCCGGACCAGTTCGATACCGGTCATCACCGGCATCTGCACGTCGCTGAACAACCACCCCTGCCAATCGTCGCGATAGGCGTCGAGAAACTCGCGAGCCGAAGCAAACGTGCGAACCGTATAGCCGCGCGAGCGCAGCAGAAACGTAAATGCGTCGCGAATCGCCTCTTCATCGTCGACCACGTAAACCTGCGTCACCGCGGTCATGCGGTCCTCGCCGGTTCGACCAACGGTATCGCAAAGCGGAATGTCGTGCCACGCGGAGCGTTGGGTTCGACGCTAATCGAGCCTCCATGCGATTCCACGATGGTGCGACAGATCGACAGGCCGATTCCCATTCCCGAGGCCTTGCTGCTGCGGAACGGCTTGAACAGGTTGTCCATTTTGTCGGGATCGATCCCGCAACCCGCGTCCGAAATCCGCACACTCACTCGCTCGTTGTCTACCGACGCTTCGATCGTCAACACGCGTTCATCGAATTCCGTTTCGTTCATCGCTTCCACCGCATTGCGGATCAGATTGACCAGCACCTGTTGGATTTGAATCGCATCGCAGCGGATGCAAGGCGAGCCTTCGGCGAGTCGCACATCGACGCGCACGCGGCCGCGTTTGAACTCGTGCTCGAGGATGGCTAACACTTCCTGGATCAGCCGGTTGATCTCAATCTCTTCGCGCTTGTTGCTCCCCAGGTTCGCAAAATTCCGCATCCGCCGCATGATCTCGGCGGCGCGTAAGGACTGTTGATCGATTCGCTTGACGCAGTCGAGCAAGTCGGGAACATCGAGCGTGGCGACCATATCCTCGACAGCGGTGGCGTACAAGCGCAGTGCGGCGAGCGGTTGATTGATTTCGTGAGCCAGCCCGGCGGCCATGTGGCCCAGGGTGGTCAAGCGAGAGCCGTGCGCGAGTTGCTCTCGCAGCGATGCGGTCTGCTCCTCGGCAAGGCGGCGCTGCGTGATGTCCTGCTGCACCACCACGTAACTGACTTTCCCCGACACAAGGACGCGGGACACTTGCGCCTCGGTCCAGAAACTCGATCCGTCGGCACGACTGTGGCAGATCTCGGAACTCCACACGCCGCTCTGTTCCACCTTGCTGATGATTTCAGCGAGTCGCTTTGCATGCTCGGCCGATGACAATTCGTCGAAGAGCACGATTGGCCGACCGATCTGTTGGCCGGGTGCGAAGCCGAACATCGCATCGAACGCGTGATTGGTGAACATCACCATACCGTGCTCGTCGATCAACGCGACCTGCTCCTTCATGGCGAGCAACACTTGCGAGTGCATGGCGACACTCTCTTGCAACTCCGTGACGGTTTGCGCCACCCGCAGGCGGGCCCGTAGTTCGGCCGCGTCGAACGGCTTGGTGATGTACTCGTGCGCGCCCGACTCGAGGCCCGTCACGATATCGGCGGTGGCGGTGCGGGCCGAGATCAGGATGACAAAGGTCGGCGTGGGCGTCTGCCGTTCGCGCAGCCGTCGACAGATCTCGACGCCGTCCATTTCAGGCATCGTCCAGTCCAGCAGCGCGATCCGCGGCGCGTCGGGTTCCTGTAGTACCCGCCAAGCCTCGCTGCCGTCGGCCGCCACGACGACCTGATAGCCCCACTCCGTCAACATGCTCTGCAGCATCTTGCGCGAGATCAATTCGTCCTCGGCAATCAGAATTCGCATCCCGGCCATCTCCACGTCACGCCACCGCCCGCACGATGCTGCACCTGCCACACGTAACTCCGGCTGCAACGCGTCAGCTCGCATGAACCACGACTACGCGTATCAATTTAGCACGCATCACGATCGACGTCGATTTCCAAGACCACGCCTCTCAACAAATCGAATGACTTCACGAGGACGACTGGCACGGATCCTCTTCGTGTCCTTCGTGCTCTTCGCGGAAAAAAACGATCAGAGTGGCCTAGGAAATCACTCCATTTCGTGGCTGATCCAAGAACCTTTCCCCGGAACGAGCTACCGGCGTTCGCGATGTAAGCTGCGGTCGATCACTTGTGACATCGCTGGTTGATCAAGGGGCGCATTCAGAAATTCGGCGACTTCTTTCGCCGTCTCTGCAGGATGAGCCAGTGCTCGGGAATGAGAAATGACCAGAATGGGCACGCGATGGGCCTTGCAGAGTGTGATCGCGCGCTGGACTTGCTGCTGAAAGAGTTGTTTCATTCGCTCGCGGTCAAATTCCGGACCTTGCGTCTCGAGTCGCTCGAGCATGTGGCCTTGCGAGTCGAGTACTTCATCGACGTCGCGGTCCATCAGGATGACGCGGTATTGCTCTCCTTGCGGCAGCGCCGGAACCAGCGGGGCGACAATCTTCAGCACCTTGCCTCGCGCGTCGGCCAACCAGTTGTTCTCTTGATGCAGCCGCTTGATCTTTTCGTATTCGAAGTAGCCTTTGGGGTTATTCTGATCCGCGACGCGGACTCCATCGGTCAGCGGCTCCAGGCCGCCCGCTACCAGCATCTGCATCATCATCGATGTGCCCGATCGCGGCAGCCCGGAAACGACGGTGATGACCTCCGGCCCCCAGGTTCGATCGGGCGCCGTGTCTTCGGCCGGCTCGTTCTCCCGTTTTGGCGGCGCTTCGCCTAGCGAAGACTTCCATGTTGATGTCTGCGGTTCGGGAAATTCGGGCAACTCCTGCGCGACCGACTCCAACGGCGGCATCTCAGGCAGGAATCGCTGGGCTCGCCGACGTCGATTCGCAGCGCGGATCTGTTGAGCCATCCTGGCGTGCGTTGCGGCTTCTTCCGGTTGCTT
>JBJOLO010000812.1:0-4044 GCA_046045565.1 Planctomycetota bacterium
CTAACGCGATACCGATGAGGCTCAACACTGCAAATGCGGGAACAACCCAAGCCGACGATATCGATGGTGCCCGCTCCTGCCATCGATCCATCCAGCCAACCAGTGTGAACGCGACCAGCACCGCGATCGCCGGGTAGCAAGGCGTGACGTAGCTGGGCAACTTGGTCTTCGCCAACGAAAACGCACCAACCCAGATCGCACACCAACCGATCAGCAAGATCAGCGCAGCACGCGTTGCGTAATCATCGCTGCGACGCCAACTGCGTATGACTCCGATCGCGGTAGGCAAAGCAAAAACGGACCAGGGAAAGAAACCAGCCAGAATCGCGAGCGGATAGAACCAGAGTCCGCCGCCGTGCCCTTCGCGTGACTCCATCGCACGGGAAAAATTATGCTCCCAGAGAAAACCCCGCAGGAATTCGCCGTCGGTTCGCACCCCGACCGCGATGTACCACGGTGCTGCGATCAACAGCACGACGATCAATGCTGCAACCGGCCGCAGTCGGATCGCGCAACCCAGCAGATGCATCGGCGATAGAACGCGAACCACGTTCGCAAACCACGATGTAGCAGGTTCGGAGCCTCGTAAAACTTCACTGCGAGCAATCGCTACAAACAGTCCGATGATCGCTGCGGGCAACACAAGACCGACCGGCCCTTTGGCTAACACCGCCATCGCCATCATGCCATACACACCGATCGCGGCCGGCAGCGAAATCCGCCAGTCTTCCGCCGCCAGCGACAAGATCCCCGGCGATGCGATCTGCGATTCCGCACCGGCCTTCGCGGCCAGTGCTTCACCGGTCGCCTGGCGATTGGGAAAAACCCCCAAGACGAACGCCCCCACACTGGCCGTAACGAAAAAGATCAGGCTCGAATCAGGCGTGGCAGCGCGCGATGCCACATCAAACATCAACGTGCTGGCCAGCACGATGCCGGCTAACAACCCGATCCTCGGATTAAAAAGCCGGCTTCCGATCGCATACGTCCAAACGATCGTCCCCAGCCCCAACATGGCCGACCCGAACCGCGCCGAAAACTCGTTCATGCCAAACATCGAATACGCCACCATAATCAACCAGTACAACAGCACCGGCTTGTGCGTTCGAAGCTCATCGTTGAACCACGGCACAACCCAGTCGCCGCGCGCTATCATCTCCGCGGCGCAGCCGGCGTTTCTCGGTTCGTCGCGATCCCACAAGCGAGGCACACCCAGATTCGTAAACAGAATCAGGGCGCCAATCGCCAACAAAATCAGGACGTGCTTCGTCGCACCCTTCATCAAGATCCCCTCAACGACCCTGCTTCCGCGGAGCTGCATGATGAACACGCTTCATGCTCGATACGCAGCACGCTCGCTGCTCAGCGGGCCCAACAAGCTGAAAGAACAGCACGCTGCCCGGAACGAACGATCGGAAGACTTGCCGGAAAGCGGGGAGTCTAGGCAAGCTGCAGGATCAACTCAACGTCAGTTTTCCGCCGAGCAAGACCGAGCGGAGCGATCAGCAACCAACGATCGCGTCGAGTTGCGTTTGCCAGAAGGCCTTCGTCTCAGAAACTTCTGGTGCTTTCAAACAAATGCAAGCGATGTGAGATTCGGCCTGGGCCGTGAAAGAACGACGCTAGCACGCAGGCCAAGGCGGCTCCCATCAGGCAATCGCTGACGTAATGAGCACTCACCACAACACGCTGACTCGCGGCCATCACGGCCAACGATGCAAACAGCCACCTGCCGTGCGGATATTGCATCGAAAGTCCGATCGCGAATCCGACACCGGTTGCTGTGTGTGCGGAGGGAAATGACTGCATCGAGCTATCGAACCTCGCGCCATTCACGTCCGCGGCGAGGATCGGCAACCAGCCAACAAACGACTCCCAGATCGACGTCACAGGCAGGTGCGCGTAAGGTCGAAATCGAGCGACCGACAGTTTTACCAGATCGGCCGCGATCCCTGCACAAAACGCGCAACAAGCAATCCGCAGAACCGATCGTCGATGACGGCGATCAAGTACCCACATCACCAGCAGCAGAAAAGCGACGCCAGTCCCGTGCGCAAAGACTTCGCTCAGGATAATCAGTTTCTGCAAGGAACGCGGTAGGGCACGTTCACCGGCATCGTGAAAGTACCGAGCGATCGGCAAATCGATCCCCAACGCGCCGATCGCGAGGATCACCAACACCACCGCCGCCCCCCAAAGCCGCTTACGACGATGATCGCTCGACGTTTCCGGCGACGCGATCGCCTCCAACGACAGGTCGACCGTTGGGGTCAGCCTTGCCGAGGAAGATGCAGTGGCAGCAGCCTGTTCGAGAGCATCGGCTTCGAGTCTGCTTGCGGACATTTTTCACGACTCCGACCTGGAGTTGTTCTTCGACGCACCCATCGACGATGCGGTGGAGCCTGGACTGGTTTGCATTGCTGGCTTGTCCTGCCGGCGAACGCTGCCGGCTTACATCGACAGGGTCGGCACCACCCTTTCGAGAATAGCCGCGCGTCCCAAAAACGACTAGCCGAGTATTCTTTTCGTGATCAGGTCGCGGTCAGGTCCTGGGACGCCGGGTCCCGTGCAGCGACCGTGACGCAGCGACCTCGAATACGGCCATCGTTGATTGAACCGCAGGGGCTGGGTAGGATGACGCTCCGGATGCATCGTCCGTGGGGTCGCGGGACCTACCTTTTGCCAGACCTATCTGCTGCGGGACGTACATGATGTTGGGCCGTATCGCTCTTACTGCTTGCGTGCTGCTGATCAGCCCCTGGCATGTCGTTGCGAAGGAGTCGCCGGCGGCATCGGAGATTACGCCGGAGCAGCGTCGTCACTTTGAGACGCACGTGCGTCCAGTTCTGGCAGCGAACTGCCTTCGCTGCCATGGCGCGAAAAAGCAACGTGGTGGCTTGCGACTCGACTCGCGCGAGGGCTTGTTGCGCGGCGGCGAGTCGGGGCCGGCGTTCCGGGACGACGAACCGCTGGGCAGTCTGCTGATCGCAGCCATTCAGCATGATGGCTTGCAAATGCCACCCGACGGAAAGTTGAGCGACGCGGAGATCGACGGATTGGTGTCATGGGTCCGCATGGGCGCGCCCTGGCCTTCGGACGCACGTCGCATCGAAACGCTCGTTGACCGACGCGAGAAAACCTTTTCCGCCGCCGATCGCAGCTACTGGGCCTTTCAGCCGATCGACCGCCATGTACGGCCGGGCGAATCGACGCGTCCGGAGATCGGTAGCATCGAACGAACTCCGATAGATCGTTTCGTCATCACGAAGCTCGAAGAACATCAATTGACTTCTGCGCCCGCGGCCGCACCGGCGACGTTGATGCGTCGCGTCTCGTTCGACCTGACTGGACTTCCGCCGAGCCGTGACGAACTTTTCGATTTTGAAACGGATCTCGCTCCGGACGCCTACGAACGATTGCTCGACCAGTTGCTCGCCTCGCCGGCTTACGGCGAAAAGTGGGCTCGCCATTGGCTCGACCTCGTGCGCTACGCCGACTCAGATGGATACAAGCAGGACGACTTTCGCCCGCACGCGTGGCGTTATCGCGACTACACGGTCCAGGCGTTCAATCGCGACAAGAGTTATCGCGATTTCATTCGCGAGCAATTAGCCGGCGACGAGACCGCCCCGAGTGATCCTGACTCGCTCATTGCTACGGGATTCCTGCGGCACTGGATTTATGAATACAACCAGCGGGACGTGCGCGGGCAGTGGACCACGGTACTGAACGACCTTACGGACGTCACCGGCGATGTTTTTCTCGGGATGGGGATGGGATGTGCTCGATGCCACGACCACAAGTACGACCCGATCTTGCAACGCGACTACTATCGCTTGCAGGCCTTCTTCACTCCGTTCCGCCCCCGAGATGAAATGGTTGGTGACACGTCCGCCGCGATCATCGACTACGCGGCTGCGGAGCAGGATTGGCAGTCCAAGACGGCTGAGATTCGCCAACGCATGGCGGAAATCGAGGCTCCTCATCGCAGCAAGGTCACACAATCCGCGATCGCTAAGTTTCCCAAGGATATCCGCGCGCTGC
>JBJOLO010000520.1:0-7604 GCA_046045565.1 Planctomycetota bacterium
TCGGCGGCACCATCGCCTTCTTCGCACCGTTCGTTCTCGCCGTCGGCTGGGAACATCTGTTCCGACGCGTATCGAGCCGCAGCCAGTTGGAAACCGAGCACCAAATCACCGTCGTGGGCGAAGTTACCCGACTACCCTCGACCAAAGTCGCCCGAACCAACGGCGATTATTCCGATGAACCGGACCAGCGAGTCTTCGAAGAGAGCGTCGATGGACTGCGAACTTACCTCAGTCTCGCCAACGGCTCCCGCGCCATGAAAACCATCGCCGTCACCAGTGCCGTGACCCGCGAAGGCAAAACCAGCCTCTCCTCGCAACTCGCCGTGAGTATCGCTCGCGCCACCGGCGAACCGACCTTGCTGATCGATGGCGACATGCGGGCTCCCGATGTGCATTGGGTCTTCCGCACCGAGCTCGGCCCCGGCCTCGCCGAAGTTCTCAAGAAGGAGTGCGATCTGGACGACGCCATCGAAACCAGCTTCAGCGACACGCTGCATGTGATGACCGCGGGCGACCTGACCGTCAGCCCGCATAAACTGCTCGGCTCCGGCGAGTTTGACGCGCTGCTGGCTAAACTCTCCGAACGCTACAAGCATATTGTGATCGATACGCCGCCGGTGCTGGCCGCCAGCGAATCGCTGGTGATGGCCCGCGCCGCCGACTGCGTCGTCGTCTGCGTGCGATGCGATTACTCTCGCATGGATCAGGTACAAGACGCCTACCGTCGCATGAAAGCCGCCGGCGTGAACATGCTGGGGGCCGTCATGAACGGCGTGCCCGTCCGCAAGTACGTTCGCCGCTACGGCAGTTACGGGTACTACAGTGCGAAGCCGAACAATCGGCAATAGCTTAACTGCGCCATCGCCGACTCGCATCGCTCCGATCCTGCCCCGACAGATGACAACGCGTCGTGATTCCGCCTCGCGTTGGCCGCCCCTTCTCCAAATAAGCATTCGCTGAAACACACCATGAGCACCAGCACTTCTATCCCTGCGACGGAATCGACGAGGACCGACAGTCCCCGCCCGATCGAACCGCCCCGTGTCACGCACGAGCGGTCGATCAGTCTGAAATTCCTGTTCGTCAGCCTGGCCGTCATGGCCGCGGTCGCCGCAGCCACGTACGGCATCCACACCTGGCAGGTCGCTCGTACCTCCGGCATCTTCCTGACGATGGCCTCCAAGCACGAACAGGAGTCGGAATGGGAACAAGCGGTGAAGAACCTAAAAATGTATTTGCAGTTGCATCCGGACGCCGGCGTGCAGCGAGTGCGATTGGCCAAGGACTATTTGAAGCTGGCCAAGACCCCCGACGAAAAAATGGTTGCCATAAAACTCCTGCGGCAGGCCCTGGCGAAAAGCGACGAAGAGAATAAGGCCGACCTGCGTCGGCGGTTAGCCAACGAACTGCTGGAACTAGGTTTTTTCGTCGAGTCGGCAAACGAGGCACGCGGCGTACTCGACAAGAGCCCGAAAGACGCCGAATCGCTCCGCACCTATGCCCTGGCGATCTTCCGCCAGTACCAAGCCGGCCAATTGAAAAATGAAAAACTCGGCGAGATCGGACTCATCGACGCGCTCGCCGTCGCCCGCGATGCCAACCCGACCGATATCGACCTGCCTTCCGTGCTCGCGATCGCCTACCGCATCCCTGAGTTGGCAACCAGCGATATGGCTCAGTTCTCCAAGCAAACGATCGCCGATCGGGCGAATGCCATCATCGATAAGATGGTCGCGGACAATCCGACGAACTTCAAAGCGTACCTGAGTCGCTATTCCTACCGCACCATGTTCGGAATCAAGGGAGCCGACGAGGACCTGGAGCAGGCGTTGCGCATCGCCCCCGACGATCTTGCCACGCTGTCCACCGCCGCATCGGCGGCCCAGCGATCGGCCGAACGGATGCGGGCACTCGACAAGAAATCGGAAGCCGCGGTCGAAGAATACCAAAAGGCGCTCGGCTTCCTGCGAAAAATCGTCGCGTTGAACCTGGCCCCGCAGGACCCGGGCCCGACCATCGCCATCGGTACCATCCTGGTCGCACTCGGACTGCACGACGAAGCCGAAACGCTCTGGAAGCAGGGCCTCGAGCAATACCCCGATCGCAGCCTGCTGTTCTACGCCAACTTGGCCGATCGGCGACTCGAGGCACGCGACTTCAGCTCCACCACCGAATCGTATCTCAAGGCGATCGACACCGAGATGGAACGCCGCTCGCAACGGACCGTCGGGCCGGCACGACTCGCCCTGCAACGCGATCAACTGCTCCGCCGCGCCCGCTGGGAACTAGGACATGGTGATGCAACCCAAGCCGTTACCATGCTGCAAGAAGCATTAAATCGACAAGCGCAACTGGGGGGCGACACTGCCCAGTCGGCGAAAGCCTGGCTGCTGCTGGGTGCCGCGTACAATGCCATGGGGGAGCATCTCAAAGCGGGCCAAGCCTATGATCGGGCCGCCGCTTTGCGACCCTACGCCGCCGAAATCCACCTCGCCGCATCCGATGCGTGGCTTAACGCCAATCGCCCCGCGTTCGCCGTCGAACGCGCCGAGCGGGGCGTGCGGATCGCCGATAACAGCAACGCCTGGTTCACCCTCGCGAACGCCCTACTCCGTGAACAATTGCGCGTGCCCTCGAAGAACCGATCCTGGACTCGATTCCAACAAGCCATTGCCAAGTCGGTCGAGAAAATTGACGACGGCTCGCTCGCTCAACCCTACCGAGCCGCGATGATCCAAGCGCAAGCAACGGCCGCACTGGGAGATGATGCGAGCCGAGAGAAAGCGGCGGAGATCCTTCGAGCGGCGGAAGACAAGTATGCTACCGAGCCCGGTTTTTGGAGCGCGGCCGCCTTAACCTACGAGCAAATCAAATTGGCTAGCGATGCCGATCGAGCCATCGAGCGGATGCGCAAACTGCCCGGCAGCGAAGCCAACGTGACCTATGTGGAATCACAGCTGCTGCGAGCCCGAAACGAACACGACGACGCCGACAAGCGACTGCTCGCCGCCCTCCAAACCGCTCCCGAAGCCGACCGACCATCGCTCCGTCAATCGTTGATCAAGTCGAAATTGGAACAGCGCGACTTCGTAACCGCTCGGTCCCTGCTCGAAGAACAACTCGTGCAAATCCCCCGCGACCTGGCCGCCATGCGATTGATCGCCGATCTCGATCTGCAGGCCAACAAGCTCGAAGAAGTCCGTCGCTGGGAAGAGCGGATGAAAACCTGCGGGTCCCAAGGCGAACCGCTGGCGATCTTCTTCCAGGTACGACGCATCATGGCCGAGTCGGCCAAGCCGACCGAAGCGCAAATGCTGGAGGCCCTGGCCGCCTGCGATAAGCTGCTCGCCCTCCGACCCACCTGGGCGGAAGCGGCCGCCCTGCGAGGCTTCGTCCTGCAGCGCCGTGGCAAAATCAACGATGCCATCCGCGACTATGAATCCGCCATCGAACTCGGCGACACCCGACTTGTGATCTTCGAAGAATTGCTCGGACTGCTCTATCGAGCCAATCGCTTGCAAGACGTCGAAAAGTACATGGCGATGCTCAAAGCCACCGAAGCCGGAGAATCGCTGGTCGCCAAATCGCAAAACTTTACCGTCTTCGAATCGGAGATCGAACTCCGCAATGATCAACTCACGGATGCCCTCGCCACCGCGCGACGCGGTGTCGAAAACCGACCCGATGCCGCCAGCTCGCGAGCATGGCTCGGTCGAATGCTGATGCTGAATGACAAGCGGGACGAGGCCGAAGCCGAACTGCTCAAGGCTGTCGAATTGGAACCCGAACAACTGCAGTACTGGAGCGGCCTGTTCGGCTTCTACGTCAGCGAAAACAACGTGCCCCGCGCCGAAGAAGTGCTGCGTCAAATGGCGGCCCTCCCCGGCGTTCCCGAAGAAGAACGACCGTTCGTGTTGGCCCAAGGCTACGAACTGATGGGCAACAAGGAAAAGGCCACCGAGCACTATGACAAAGCCGCCCAACAAGCTCCAGAGAATCCTCGCGTGCTGCTCGGCCGAGCCCTGATGTACCTCAAAACCCGCCCCGACATCGCCCGCGAATGCCTCGAAAAGGCCCTGCGACTCGATCCCAAATCGGTCCCGGTCCGTCAAAATCTCGCCGGCATGCTCGCCGCTACAGGCCGTGAAGACGATTGGCAACGCGTCGAGCAACTCCTCACCAGTGCCGATGGCACCACCGAAATCACCGTCGACAACCAACGGCTCCGCGCCATGCTGCTCACCCGCAAAGGCGGAGCCGAGAACCTGCTGCGAGCGGAAGAGATCGTCTCCGCCATCATCACCGAGCGCGGAAACCAAGTGCCGGAAGACCACCTGATCCTGGCCCAGATCTACGAGTCGCTCGCCAAGTTGGCACAATCCGCCAGCGAAAGCGATGCGTCGCCAAGCAACGCACTCCCCAACTCCGAACAGGAATACCTCGCTCTGTGTCGAGGACAGTTCGTCACGCTGTGTGCCCGAGCCGAACCGATGCCGCAACACCTGCTGGCGTTCATCTATCACTGGCAGCGATACGAGCGCAACGACGAGATGCGGGAATGGCTCGATCGCTTGGAGACGGTCGTCAATGCGAACAAACAAGCCACCCCGATGCTGATCGGCGAGTACATCCGCTTGCGGATCAAGCTGGGTGATTTCGACAAAGCCGAAACGCAGCTGAAGCGTTTCGAGCAAGTTGCCCCCGAAAGCCTGACCACCGTCGCCTTGCGAGCTCGCTTGCTCGACGCCCAGGATCGCAAGGAAGATGCCGAAAAGCTGATCGTGCAAAAGACCGGCAGCTTGCTCCGCCAAGCAAAAACCGATTACCAGCGCGACCTGATGCGAACCGGCGTCGCCATGCTCTACGCAATGCTCGACGACATCGGCAACCCCGACCTGCTGCTCCGGGAACTCGAAGCGCAATCGCCGCGAGCGTACCTGAAGCTATCGCACGCCCTGGCTCGCCACGAACGGTTTGTCGATGCGATCGATCTGTGCGAACAGCTCCGCAAAATCGATCCGTCGCCCAACGCCGCCATGATCGCCGCCTCGATCCTGGGCTCGTACAAAGTCTCGGAAGAAGAATCGGCCCGAGTCGAAAAGCTGTTTGAAGAGTCGCTGGAAAAATTCCCGGACAACGCTCGCTTGCTCTCGGTCATCGGCACCTACCGCATCACGCAAGGCCGGCACCAGGAAGCCTTGCCGCTGCTCCGCAAAGCCGTGGCACTCGAGAAGCGCAACGCAATCGCACTCAACAACCTGGCGATGCTGCTTGCCGAGGACCCGCAGCACCTGGGTGAAGCACTGCGGATGGTGGATGAAGCGATCATGCTGGCCGGCCGCGTCCCCGCACTCTACGACACGAAAGGCACCGTCCTGCTACTCGCCGGCCGACCGCAAGAAGCGATCGACTTCCTGAAAGAAGCCGTCGGCGAAGGCGAAGACGACCCCCGCTTCCGCCTCCACCTCGCCCGCGCCTACCAAAAACTCAACGCCCTGGACCAAGCCCGCATCGAGTTCGACCAAGCCAAAAAACGCGATTTGGAGAAACAGGTGCTCACCGAGTCCGAACGCCAAATGCTCGCCGAGCTTCAAGCGGCTCTGGCTTTGTAGGTTGAACCACGAAGGAGGTTGAACCACGAAGGACACGAAGAGCACGAAGGAAGAGCAGAAAAGAAAGCAACAAAGAAAGAAGCAACAAAGAAAGAAAGAAAGTAAGAAGGAAGGAAGGAAGGAAGGAAGGAAGGAAGCAAGGCAAGGAATGAAGAGATTGAAGTAAGGATAGCCCCCCCAACCCAGTCCTTTACCCTCTCCCCGAAAATAGCTTGTACCCAAGCTATTTACGGGGAGAGGGCCAGGGTGAGGGGTGAGGGTGAGGGGTCAGGGTCAGAGTGAGGGGCCAGGGTGAGAGGCCAGGGCGAGAGGCCAAGGCAAGGGACCAGAGAAACCAAAGAGGCAATTAACCATGTCGAAATCCAGTTCACTCATCGTTTGGTGCCTATTGCTCGTCGCATCGACCGTGGCGGTCGGGGTGGTGCATGGTCGGTTGACGCAGCGATGGGGCGTGCGGCCTGACATGATCGGAGCCGCCCGGCAGCTCGAAAAAGTCCCCGAAGTCGCCGGCGATTGGAAAATGGTCTCCAACGATAAGCTCGATCCCAAAGCCGCCGAGATGCTGCAATGCACCGGCCAGCTGAATCGCGCTTACCAAAACGACAAGACCGGCGATCGACTCAGCGTGTTTGTCATCCTCGGCCCCATGGGCCCCACCGCCGCCCACACGCCTGACATCTGCTACTCAGCTCGCGACTACGACGTCACGCGTGAACGTCAGGTTTGGAAACTCGATTTGCCTGACAACACGTCTCACGATTTCTGGGACCTGCGTTTAGCGGCGAACAATCTGGACAAGTCCCCACTGCGAACCGTATACGCCTGGACCAACAGCCTCACCTGGGAGGCACCGTCCAGTCCTCGGTTCAAATACGGCGGCAGCCCTTATCTCTACAAGGTGCAGGTCGCCGGCCCACCTCCCAAAGACGAAGAAGATGGCAAGAACTACGACGCTTGCCGCGACTTTTTGATGAACTTTCTGCCCCAACTGCGCGAGCACATGCTCTCCCCGTAAGACCATTCGAATTCCAGCGGTGCAAAGGCCGAATACTATGACCAACGCCAGCCCTTTCGAATCGATAACGCGAAACGCAGCACCCTCGATCACGGCGGTCACACCGTCGTCGCGGATCGCACCCTATTTTGCCTGGAAAGGCATCCTCGACCGGCTCGTCGCCGTGATGCTGCTGATCCCCGGCCTGCCGATGATGGCGGCACTCGTGCTGCTGGTGCGACTCACCTCGCGCGGTCCCGGCATCTATAGCCAAAGACGGGTCGGCAAGGACGGCGCTGTCTACACGATGTACAAACTTCGCAGCATGCGAGTGGACGCCGAGTCCCGGACCGGACCGGTCTGGTCACCAACCGGAAGCGACTCCCGCGTCACCAGAGTCGGCTACTGGCTCCGCAAATTGCACCTGGACGAACTGCCGCAGTTGTTCAATGTGTTGCGCGGCGAAATGTCGCTGATGGGTCCGCGTCCTGAACGCCCTGAATTCGTCCGCGTCCTGGGCGAGAGTATCCCCAACTACATGGACCGCCTGCAGGTACTCCCGGGCATCACCGGCCTGGCCCAAATCAACCTGCCCCCCGACACCGACTTGAACAGCGTCCGTCGCAAACTGATCCTCGACCTCGAATACATCGAAAACGCCAGCTTCTTTTTAGATCTCCGCATGTTCCTATCGACGCTCTTCCGCCTGATGGGTTTGAAAGGCGAGTTAGTCATGCGAATGATGTGGCTCGAACGCAAGGTGCAATTACCGGAGGAGAACGACCTCCCCAACACACCCCTTGCCGCCGCGATGTCGAAAGCCGATGCATCGACCACCTCGACCGATGCACGGTCCGAAGCCGTAAAGTTCGAAGCCGAGGTCACCCCCGACACCATCGCCGCAGCACTGGAATCACCTCCCACCACGCCGATCCTCAATCCACCCCGCCGCCGCCAGAAACCCGAAGACTCCGGCATCCTCGCCCCAGCGGCCAACC
>JBJOLO010000564.1:0-6661 GCA_046045565.1 Planctomycetota bacterium
TGGGGCGACATGGCTCGGCCGGCACATCGCGTCCTGGGATTCAACAAACACACGGGCGAAATCGTTTGGTTCCAAAGTACTCGACTGCTTCCCGAAGACACAGTCTATGCCGCTCCGGTCGTCACGGTACTGAACGGTCAGAAAGCGGTGGTGCTCGGCTCGGGTGACGGTTCAATCTGGGCCTTACAGCCCCGCACCGGCAAGGTGATTTGGGAGTACCAGTTCTCGCGGCGCGGCATCAATGTGCCTCCAGTCATTGACGGCAGTGATATCTACATCGGGCACAGCGAAGAAAACATCACCGGCACAAAGATCGGCGCGGTTGCCAGAATCGATGGCACGAAGAAAGGCTTGGTCACGGAATCGGCGACCAAGTGGAAAGTCGAAGAACTCGGCATCGGCAAATGTGCGACTCTGCTCTGGGATCAGCGCCTGTACTGTTTCGACGATGCCGGCAAACTTCGCGTGCTCGATGCCAATACCGGCGATCCGATCGGTAACGGCCGGCCCTACACGACGGGCACCATGAACCGCTCCTCGCCGCTCTATGTCGACGGCAAGATCGTCTACACGGAAGCCAACGGTCGCTGGTTTATCTATCAGCCGACGGAGAATGGCCTGAAGGAGTTGAGCAAAGGCCGATTGCCGTCCGGCGAAGAAGTGAACGCCTCGCCGATCGTATCGCACGGCCGGCTGTACATCACTTCATCGCACGGTCTGTATTGCATTCACGATCCGAAGAAGGAATCGGGCGCCGATCCGCTGCCTGAGCCTCCCCAGGAAGCGAAGGCCGACGCAGACCAGACTCCAGCCCACGTGCAAGTCGTACCTTGCGAACTGCTGATGAGCAGCGGCGGCAAGCAGAAGTTCACGGTGCGGCTGTTTAATTCCATGGGACAGTTCCTACGCGAATCCGAAGCATCGTTCCAACTCGATGGAGCCGGTGAAATCGGTGCCGATGGCACCTTCACGGCCGCTGCCGACGGCAAACATGCGGCCACCATCATCACGGCCAAAGTCGGAGATCTGACTGGCCGGGCACGCGTTCGCGTCGTGCCGCCTCTGCCATGGAAATTTGATTTTGAGGGACTGAAGGATGCGCCGATCACCTGGGTCGGTGCTCGATACCGCCACGTCGTCCGCCCCGTGGATGGCAATACCGTGATGGTGAAGATCACCACCATTCCTAAAGGAACAAAAAGTCGCAGCTACTTCGGCCCGTCCAACTTGCACGACTACACGATCCAGGCCGAAATGCAAGGCAACATCATGAACAAGAAGATTCCCGACATGGGCGTGATCGCCCAGGGATATACCTTGGAAATGCAAGGCGAGCACCAAAAGCTGTACCTCAGCAGCTGGATCTCGCACGACTTCCGGACGCACACCGAGGTCAACTTTAAGTGGGAACCTTCGAAGTGGTATGTAGTCAAACTGAAGGTTTCCAATCAGGATGGCAAGGCGGTTGCCGAGGGTAAAGTATGGCCGAAGGGCGACCCCGAGCCTGCCGAAGCGCAAATCAAGATCGTCGATGAAACGCCAAACATCCAGGGCAGTCCCGGCTTGTTCGGCAATGCGACGAACGCGGAAATTTTTATCGACAACGTGACGGTCACCCCGAACTAGCCCACTCAAACCAGCCTTACGACGGCTCCGGCTCAGGAGATATTTCATGAAACGAACGTTCGATTTTTGCCGCCTCTTTTCGCTGACGGCGCTCGCCGCAGCATTGACGATCCAGACCGGTTGCCAGCCAACCGAACCGCAACCGGGCGCGAAAGGCCCGAGCCGCACCACCAGCGCTGGTGCGGGAAACAACAAGGCCGACGAAGCGAAGAAGGACGACACGAAGAAAGAGGAAGTAAAGAAAGAGGAAGCACCCGCCACGCCCCCGAGCGAGCCGGCTCCCAAGGAGGAAGCTCCGAAAGAGGAAGCTCCGAAGACGGACAGCCCGAAGCCGGATTCGGCCGCTTCGGCCGAAACCAAGCCCTTTCCGTTGATCGACAAATCAGTCAATGCACCAATCAAGCCGGGAGACTGGCCGCAGTGGGGCGGTACCTCCTACCGCAACAACACCCCGATCACCGATGCCAAGATCCCGGTGGACTGGCACCCCGGATCGTTTGATCGCAAGACCGGTGCATGGCAATCCGAGAAAGCCCGCAACATCAAATGGGTCTTGCAGCTCGGCAGCCAAACTTACGGTAACCCGGTGATCGCGGGCGGGAAGATTTTCGTTGGCACCAATAACACGGCTGGATACCTGAAGCGATATCCGGCCGACGTGGATCTCGGCGTGATGCTGTGCGTGAACGAGTCGGACGGAAAATTCCTTTGGCAGGATTCGAGCGAGAAGCTGCCTACAGGGCGCGTGAATGACTGGCCGTTGATGGGCATTTGCTGTGCACCGCTCGTCGAAGGCAATCGTGTCTGGTACGTCACGAGCCGCGGCGAAGTGAAGTGCCTCGACACCGAAGGTTTTTACGACAACGAAGACGACGGCCCGGTGACCGGAACGTTGGGTCGATTGTTTGACGTCATGCGAAACGAGGATCCGGCTGCCGACCAAGTGGCCGGAATTCTCGCCGGATTGAAGGAAGGCAAGCTGAACGAACTGCTCCGCAAGAAGTTTGCCGATTTGGGTTATGAACTGCCTGCCGAGGTTGCCGTAAAAACCGATGAGGACGGCAAGAAATGGTCTTTCGAAGCCGAGACCGCCGGGGCTGCCCGCCAATTCCAAATGACGCTCGCGGGCACGCGGTTCAGCGCATTCAAAAAGATCGGCGTCGCCGACAAGGATGAAGCGGACGTAATCTGGTCGTATAACATGATGGTGGAGTCAGGCGTCTTCCAGCACAACATGTGCAGCTGCTCGGTGACCTCGTGGGGCGACCTGCTGTTCGTTGTCACCTCGAATGGCGTGGACGATTCGCACAAGATCATCCCGGCTCCGGATGCCCCCAGTTTCATGGTGATGGACAAGAATACGGGCAAAGTGCACTGGACCGATAAGTCGCCCGGATTGAACATTCACCACGGACAATGGACCTCTCCCACCGTCGCCATTCTGGGCGGTGTGCCGCAAGCACTATTCGGTGGCGGTGATGGCTGGCTGTACAGCTTCCGCGCCGACACGGGTAAGGACGGATCGCCGGAATTGCTTTGGAAAGCCGACCTGAATCCGAAGGAAGCCAAACTGATTCTGGGCGGAACCGGCACGCGCAACGACGTGATCGGCACGCCTGTCATCTACGACGGCTTGGTCTACGTCGCGGTAGGCCAGGACCCCGAACATGGTGAAGGCCCGGGCCATCTCTGGTGCCTCGATCCCAACAAGCGAGGCGATGTGAGTCGCGAACTTGCCGTGAATGTGAAGACGCGCGAAGTGATCCCTCATAAGCGCATCCAGGCGGTGGTGCCCGAAGAGGGTGATGCCGCGATTGATAATCCGAACTCGGCAGTCGTCTGGCACTATGAGAAAGCCGATCGAAACGAAAATGGCTCGGTCGATTTCGATGAGGAAATGCATCGCAGCTGCGGTTCGGTAGCGATTAAGGACGACCTGCTGTTCATTGCCGACTTCAGCGGCATCTTCCATTGCATTGATGCCAAGACCGGCAAGGTCCACTGGACGTACGACATGCTGGCCGCCATGTGGGGTTCGCCGCTGATCGTCAACGATCATGTCTACATCGGAGACGAGGACGGCGACATCTGTGTGTTCAAGCTCTCGGCAGATCCCGAAGTGGCGATGCCCAAACGCGAAGATGAAAACGGCGAGGTCAAGAACCTGCCGATTCAGATGATCAGCATGTACAACTCGATCTATAGCACACCTGTCATTGCCAATGGTGTGATGTACATTGCGAACAAAGATCACCTGTTCGCCATTCAGGAAGGGGCCGGCAAGTGAGCAGTCCGCGAGTCCTGAGCGTGGGAAATTGTGGTGCTGATCACGGTGCGCTACAGGCGTTGTTGCAGCGGCATTGGGGTGCAGAGACCCACGCCGCTGCCGACGCGGTGGCAACCCTCTCCGCACTGCGCGATCGACGTTTTGATTTGGTGCTCGTCAATCGCATTATGGACGCCGACGGCTCGGAAGGCATCGACATCATTCGTGCCCTGAAGAACGACTCGCAACTTTCGGCCCTTCCCGTGATGATGATTACCAACTTCCCGGAACATCAACAGGCTGCCGTCGCCGCGGGCGCTTTGCCCGGGTTCGGCAAGCGGGATCTGGGGAGCCCCGAAATGCTTGATACGCTCCGGGCCGTTCTCGGTGCATCGAGCTCGCATTAGCCGCTGATCCTCGAGAAAGCCCCCGAGCCCTCGGATCAAACGGATAAGGCGCGGGCCCCGGCGGCTTGAAAAAGCTCGACTCGCAGGCTCGGACCGGTCGATGGCTAGGCTATACTTGAGATGGTGCCGCCTGCAGGATCCGATGGTTTACCCCCCTCGTCCGTGACTAGGAGATGGTCCCTATGTTGTCGATCTTCGGTAATCCGTTCCGCTTTTGCGACCGTCAGTCTCGACGAGGCTTCTTGCGAATCGGTGCTTTAGGGCTCGGTGCAGGTGCCTTGACGCTGCCGGATATTCTGCGAGCCGAATCGGCAAGCGGGTCCCGTGCCGGCTCACGCCACAAAGGCATCATCCACATTTTTCTTGGTGGCGGACCGCCTCATCAGGACATGTGGGAAATCAAGACCGAAGCGCCACGCGAGATCCGTGGAGAGTTCCAACCGATCTCCACGAAAGTTCCAGGCATCCAAATTGGCGAGGTGTTTACCGGTATCGCCGAGCGGATGGACAAATGCGCGGTGATTCGTTCGGTGGTGGGAGCCGTGGATCGCCACGAACCGTATCAGGTCCATGCCGGTTGGACGCGTGAGAGTCTCCAAGCCCTGGGGGGGCGCCCCAGCATGGGTGCCGCCGTCTCCAAGTTGCTGGGCCCGGTTGATCGATCGGTGCCGCCCTTCGTGGGACTGGCCAATGTTGGCGTCTGGAAAGATCCGGGGCATCCCGGATTTCTCGGTCCCAACTTCAGTCCGTTCCGTCCCGATGGGCCGGGCATGGAGAATATGAAGCTCAATGGCATCAGCCTGGACCGACTGAACGACCGCAAAGGACTCCGCACCAGCTTCGACGAATTCCGCCGTGTGGTGGATTTGCAGGGCCATGCAGGAGCCTGGGATCAGTTCACCGAACGCGCCATCGATGTATTAACCTCGAGCAAACTGCTGGATGCACTCGACCTTAGCAAGGAAGACCCGAAGATCGTCGAGCGGTATGGTGATGGAAAGCCGTACAAGTATCAGTACGACGGCGCGCCGACCGTAAACGACCATTTGTTGATCGCCCGGCGTTTGATCGAAGCCGGCGTACGCGTCGTTACCCTGACCTACGGACGTTGGGATAGCCACGGCCAGAATTTCGACCTCGTCCGCGACCACGGATCAAAACTCGATCAGGGTGTAAGCGCGCTGATCGACGACTTGGAACAGCGTGGCATGTTGAACGATGTCACGGTGATTGCCTGGGGTGAATTCGGTCGTACGCCGCGCATCAACAAAGACGCGGGGCGCGATCACTGGCCGCAAGTCAGTTGTGCACTCCTGGCCGGTGGAGGCATGCGAACCGGACAGGCGATCGGGGCAACCAATCGTCTCGGCGAGTTTGCCAACGATCGCCCCGTGCACATTCAAGAGGTTCTGGCGACGCTTTACCACAACCTGGGCATTCGCGCGGCGACCACTACGATCAGCGATTCGACCGGACGGCCTCAATATCTCGTCGAGAAACCGCCGGTCCACGAGCTGATCTAGACGCCTACGAGTTACATCGCAGCGATGCGAACCTCAAAGAATTCGCGTGTTGAGTCGCGATCGGTGCTCGACCGCGGTCGCGGTCCCCTGCACGTTGCGTAAGCACCGTGCGGGGCCGGTAATCAGGCGGCTGCCCGCTTCACGCTCAGCAAGTCATGCATCGTCGAGACAACCCGCTGCTGCTCATCCAGGCTCAACTCCGGATAGATCGGCAGGCTCAGCACCTCGGCTGCGGCACGCTCCGTTTCGGGTAGGCTTCCCGGTTGATACCCCAGTGATCGGAAGCACTCCTGGAGGTGCAGCGGTACGGGGTAGTAGATTTCAGTACCCACTCCGCAACGAGTCAATTGCTCGCGAAGCCAGTCGCGCCGTCCGCCCAGCACACGGATCGTGTATTGGTTCCAGACATGCTCGCACTGGGCCGATGCAGGCGGAAGCTCCACGCCCGGAATTCCCCGCAGCCACTGTTGGTAGCGGGCGGCGTTCTCTTGTCGCTTCCGCGTCCACTCAGCAAGTCGCCGCAGTTTGACGCGCAAGACGGCAGCTTGAATCGTATCGAGTCGGCTATTGATTCCCACGACATGGTGATAGTAGCGGGGTTGCATGCCGTGTGCCGCATAGAGTCGCACTCGATCGGCCAGCTTGTCATCGTTGGTGGTGATCATCCCGCCATCGCCGAAGCCGCCAAGGTTCTTGGTCGGGTAGAAGCTAATGGCACCAAGTCGTCCGATCGATCCGGCTCCCTGCCCCTGATAGCCCGCCCCGAGTGATTGGGCAGCGTCTTCGATCACGGCAATGCCATGTCGTTCGGCGATCGCCTGAATCGCATCCATTTCTGC
>JBJOLO010000574.1:0-2668 GCA_046045565.1 Planctomycetota bacterium
TGCGCGCCCCGTGCTACCCACTAGCTGTTGCGGTGAGGATTTCAAAGGCGGAAAGCAGCAGTTGAACGAGCAGCAGGATGATGATCACCCACTCGAGCAAGTTAGAAGAGCGTGTGTGGACAAGATCGCTAACTCGCTGTCCACACATTTCATAGAACCATTCAAATACTTCTAATTGATCGCCAAGCGATTCATGACGATGAGTCATTTGGGTTCGTTCGCGAAACCGTTCATTTACTTGACTTGCCAGCGTGGGCGGATGCAGGTGCGGTGCGTTCACGACGGGGCCGAGTCGGGCAATCCTTGCGCGTCCAAGGACGATTTGCTGAAACTGCCGTCGCAAGCCGGGGCGTTTGGCAAGCGACCGGTCTTCAAATTCAAAGGCCAGGGGCAAATCCTGCTCCCATTGTGGCCAGGCGTTGCACAGCAGTTGTTCGACGTCGCGAAGCTCGCGATCGTAGTACGTGACTTCGGCGACCGTTTTGCACAGCGCGTCCAATTTGTCGGCCATCGCGTAGATCGCGCAGAGATGCGGGGTCCAGCGCATGTGAACGCCGTGAAAGCTCATGAAGATGCTCGGGGCGTCGCCTTCGCTCGAAACCGACTCAACCCAAGTGCGCATGAGGCTCAGTACGTCGGCGTCGGGGTGGGCGATCGTATCGTCGCTTTTCGCGGGCACTCGCAAAATCAGGTATTCGTCCCCGTGCGTCGTGCCGCTGGAAACGCCGTCCTGCACAAGAATTGCACCGCCCGTCATCGGAGGACGGAGCCGTACGATGGCCGTTTGGTTCGGGGCGATCTGCGATACGAATGCAATCCGCTGAAGCGTTGCATCGGGCGGGAGCGGAACGTGTGGCGGCTCGGGCATCGCGTTTGAGGCCGGCTCGGTGGGGGATTGGGGGCGGGCAGACATTACTTTCTCCCGACTTCTTCTGTCATCAGAGCGGCGAGCCATCCGGCGACATATTCAGCCGAGTCCAACACGCCATTGAGGGTCGAATCGTACAGGTAGTCACCTACCACGAAGAGGTTGGAATGAGCGATTGGCTCGGGGACATGTCGCTGATCAAAGGATTTTGCAGTAGCGCCGCCGGGCATCGCATTCACAGCGTTGATCCAGCGATGCACTTGACCTTCTAAAAGAGTCTGTTGTGCCGCGTTGAGAAACGGAGGCAGGCTTTCGAGAATGCGGCCAATCAATTGGTCGTCACTCCAGGCACTCATCTCCAACGCCGCATCACCTCCCAGCAGGCACCCCAGAATGCCATGGGGGTTGCCGGGATCGCGAGCGGATTCGTCGTAAAGGCAACAACCGCCGAATTCGTCAAGCATCCAATAGGAATCTGCGAAAGTATTTCGCCAAAATGGTTTGTCAAAGAGAAGCGTAATGCGCAAATAATGCGCCGGATAGTTGTAGTGGGCGAGATGGCGTCGGAACGCGGCTGCGAGCCTTTCGCCTTGAAACTCAATTCCCGTCAAATGGTTGTGCGGCAAAGCGACAACAACAAAGTCAAACTCGTCGGCATGATCGCCTTGCGGATGGGACGAGATCACGCGGAGTTTGGCACCATGGCGGCCGATGCTCGCCACACGATGCCCCAACCGAATCTGCCCCTCGACTCGGGCAGCCAACGACTCGGTCAAGCGTTCGTTCCCGCCCTCAATCGCGTATAGCAACATGTACGCAGGGTCATTCATCAAATAGTTTTGCAGGCCGTACACGATATTCGTTTGAGCCGGTTCGGTCGCCAGATCGCTGTGGATCATGCTCGTAATGTAACGGCGGGCCAGTGGATCCTCTACCCGATCAAGCAGTCGGGCAAAGCCACCGAGTCCTGAGTCTTCATCATGCGGGGAGGTGCCGTCGGCATGATAGAACTCGGCGGGCGTCATCCAGTCTTTTGCGAGCCGGTCGAAGCGACGCACGGCCTCGCCGGTGGTCGGGCTGATCTGATCGACGAGGTCGTCGAGGTTCGCGACAGTTCGCTGGTTCATGACGACCGCCGGACCGCCCATCGCACGAATGGGAAGTCCCAGTTCAGCGATCAACTCCTTGAGCGGATCGCCTCCGAATCGCGAGTAATCGTAGAATTCCGCCGCTCCGGCTTCGTACCGCACCGCCGAGTGCGAGAATTGCGCAGTGAGAACCTTTCCGCCCAATCGCGAGCTGGCTTCATAGAGCGTTAATTCGTAGGGGGAATTCGCCAACTTCTGAAGTGTATAGGCGGTCATCAGGCCACCCGGCCCGCCTCCAATGATTGCCAGTTTTGGTATCCGCATTCGTCGCTCGCTCGACTGGCCTTTCGCCGGTTTCCAATCCTGATTGATTTAACCCCTCTCCCTGCATGGAGTTGCGTTGCGAGGGGTTTTGAAAGGGACTGGCCTGGAAATTGTCCTCTTCTTCATCTGCAGTACCCGCAGCGCAAACAGCCTGGATTGTAGAGCTTTGTAAAGAAACATCATCCATTCCTAACAGAATCTTCACAATCAACCATAAACTCGAGGCTGTGCGCTGCCCGTGATGGTTGCCACGCGGCAATCCGCTTCGCATATCGAGTTCTTTGTGATTGGGAGAGGTTCTGTGCAGGCTCGAGTCTCGAGAATCGGAGTGAGAACCATGACTTTCAGGCCCGCTCTGATGTTGGGATTGGCAGTTGGACTGGTGCTA
>JBJOLO010000589.1:0-5634 GCA_046045565.1 Planctomycetota bacterium
ATCATCGCCTCGGCGTTCACGCCTGTGATGAAACGCTGGTCGGGTGCTTGCTCGCCCGCGCCAATCACTAGCAGGTCGGCCTGATGCTCCGATGCAAATCGGAGCGTCGTGGCTAACAGAGGCCCTTGTTTGATTTCGGCCGCTTTCACTTCCACATTCCGCTCGGCTAAGCGATTCGTCACCCCCGTCAGCAGTTGATTGCCGAGCGATCGACGATAATGCTCCTCGAGCGTCGCGTGGCCTGCCGGTTCGGCAACGTGCAGCACAGAAACCGCACAACCGGATCGTTTCACGAGCAGCGCGGCCGCCTCGAGTGCACTTTCGCTGGCCAACCGAAAGTCTGTTCCAAGAACCAACGAACGAAATGGCACGGAGTCGGCCGCGTTCATAACTTCCTCAGGATGATGAGATGCAAGTCCGGCAACGCAGTCAGAAGCATAATCAAGTGTCGAGAATCGGGGAAACAAATTCCGGAGCCTTGACGGTCAATACGCTGCATTGGCAGGTATTCAGCACGCGTTCCGCCGTGTTGCCGAGCAACATCCCGCGTACACCGCTGCGTCCCACGGTGCCAAGCGCGATCAGCCTCGCGTGCAAATGCTTCGAAAGCAACACAATTTCTTTCCACGGCGTTCCCCAAGAGAGATAGCGATGCACCGTAGCGGGCTGAATGTCCATCGATGCCAGAAACTCGTCCATGCGTTGCTTGGCTTGTTCATTGATCCGATCACGCACCGACATCCCTGCCGGCGTGCTGGCCACGACATGTTCAGGCACATCGAGCGTGTCGATCACATGCACGACATGCAGCTCTCCGCCAGCCAGGTTGGCAAGTCGACGACCCTCCAGAATCGCCCTACGGCTCAAGTCGGAAAAATCGGTCGCCGCCAAGACCGTCTTCGGATGCGCGATGTCTTCCGCATTCACGACCATGACGGAGCTCGGGCACTTACGAATCAGGCGGTGCGCTGTACTGCCGACAATGAATTGCTCCCAGGCAGCTAACCCGCGCGACCCGGTAATGACCATTTCAAAGCCGTGCTTGCGCACCGCCTTAATGATCTCGATAAACGGATCGCCCACATAGACATCGATCGCAATGCCGAGATTCTGCGCGCCGAACGCGATCAACGTCTCGCGTAAGCGCGTCTCCGTCCGATACTTTTCCTCCTCGAAGTGCTTTCCTTCGTTAGCCGGCGGTTCGATCTCCAATCCCAAGCTGGAGAACTCGTATTGATCAAACCGGCGCGGACTGGGCAGGACGTGCGCCAACGTGACCTCGGCGCCGCCGCTTTTCGCCAGCCAGATCGCTTGGGTCAGCGCGGCATCGGCATGCGTAGAAAAATCCGTGGCGACGAGAACTTTACGGTAGGTGGGAGTGGTGGTTTGCATCGTTTCTTCCTTTCGCGATTACCAGCCAAATTGCTCGAAGCTACGCAAGCCACATGGCGGTTGATAATGAGGTTCGCTCCTCTTTGCTTAAACGCACACCGTGTGCCAGACTATGGCAGCGGCTCCGGAATAGACAATCACCCCGCCTTCCGGCTCACAAATTGGTAATCAATGCGCCCGAGTTCGCTCAGTTCGTGCGATCATGCCCATCCAGCCGTGCGATGCCGCGCGCCCCGCGTGCAATAGGATGTCAAACAACGGGCCGCAGCTGGCACGGACTGCTTCGTGATGGTCGGCCACCCGCAGCCGCCGGACGGGCTTACCCTCCCCCCATGCGGCCTTCCAACAAAGCCGTTCTGCCGATACACCGAACGGTCTCCCGAAGCCGTTCGCTAATCGGCAACCTCTCCACCAACCCTAGTTCCCGACAAGCTCGCTCCGGTGAACAAATCCACGAACCGGCAATGGCGGATCCTCTTCGACGCGAGGTCGGTCGGTCGTTGCCGGCCCGTCCGCTGAAAGCGACGAGACCACAACGACCGTCGGCGGTGCCAACCGCTTCGCGCACGCCCGGACAGCGTTCCGTACTCCTAGCTTGTTCGCTTGGAGGAAATCGCGGTACCTAAAGTCCTTGACGACACCAGCGACATGGAAAACCAGATCGACATCGGCACATGCGGAGGTCAGACAGGCCTGAACGCGAAGGGGTCCCTCCATCGATTCCACACCGCAGCCATCCCGCGACCCTGCCCGCAACTTGCTGCGAACGAGTGCGCGCACCGCACGGCCTTGTGCTGTCAGCAACTCGGCCAAATGACCGCCGATAAATCCCGATGCACCGGTAATCCATGCTCGCATGACCCGGCACTGCTCCCCAACCACGAATGTCGAGATGGAGGTGGACGCATCGAATCGACGTCGACTGTCCCTGCAAAGCGGCCGTACGCTAGGAGCACGACTATCTTCGGACGCACGGTGAATCAAGATATGCCCAGAAAAATGGCGAAAAGCGTGTCGCAATCCACCATCCCTGTCTCGCCCTGTTGATATCGAAAATATACACTTACGCAGTCGTTAGATTCCCACCACGTCTCACCAGCTGATCACTCATGCTTCCATTTCCTATGCTTTTGGGCGACATCGAGTTTCTCGGGCAGCGGTTTGCGACCGCCGATATCGCGGTCATCCTGCTGCTGGTGGTGCTGGAGGGCTTGCTGTCGATCGATAATGCCCTGGTGCTTGGATTGCTTGCCAAACGGCTGCCTCCGCACCAGCGGACGCGGGCGTTGTCGTACGGACTGATCGGCGCTTTCGTTTTTCGAGTTATCGCGATTAGCACGGCGAGCTTTCTGCTTCGCTGGACTTTTGTGAAGTTTCTCGGTGGCGGCTACCTGGTTTATATCGCGGTGCGACACTTGTTCTTCGAAACGAGAGAAACCCAGGAGGACATGGTCATCGTTGATGCGGAGGGCCAACCGCAGCTGGTCGATGCAGAAACCGGAAAGGAACTCAGCGCCGACGCGGCGGCAATCGAAATCGCGGAGCGTGTTCCGATCGGTAGCGGCTTGGTAACCGATGACAGCGCGCGTGGAGAGCCATCCCCAGGAAACGAATCCAAAGCGGCGAAATCCGGAACCGAGCCGCTCCCGTCAAAGCGCGAAATACTCTCCCCGAAAGGGACGGCCTACGCTGGCTTTTGGCGGACGGTACTCGTCATCGAACTGACCGACATCGCCTTCGCTGTTGATTCGATCCTCGCAGCCATGGCATTGGCTGGCGGCCGGCATGACAAGCTTTGGTTGGTCATCACAGGCGGTTTTCTCGGCGTCGTGCTGATGCGTTTTGCAGCCGCGTTGTTTGTCCGCCTGCTCGAACAGTTCCCCCGCTTCGAAGTGTCTGCGTATCTGCTGGTTATCGTCATCGGCCTCAAGCTGCTCGCGGACTGGAGTTTCAACAGCGACTGGAGCTTGCGCGATCAGCCATACGCAGCCAAAGCACTCGGGACGGCAACCCAATCATTCGAAAACCTGGAAGCTTCGCGACTGCGAACGATCGATTCCTATGAACATTGGCTGGAAAACCGCTGGATCTTTGGTCTCGCGCATCATGTTACGGAGTCACCCACTGACAGTGACGTGGAGATGCCGGCCGCCAAGCGATCACTCCTGGATTTTCACGACATTCGTCGTCCCGAATGCATGACCTTCTGGCTGACCATGCTGGTCTGTTTTCTGGTCGGTTTCATGCCGTCGCGAAATGGCAGCCCATCGGGATCGAAGTCCTGAGCATCCATCGAGGATGGGAAAGCACAAGAGCAAAGCTTTTGCTTCGATCCATCCTCGTGTCGCGCGAAACACCGCGGATTACGAAGCGAGCCCCTTCTTCGCATGACAATCCCCGCTTAACCGCTACTCGCTCCACGCTTCCAATTCGGTCACACCGCTTCTCGCTTTTCCCTTGTTGGTGAACAGCACGCGGATTTTTTGCGTTTTTTGCGCCCGAAAACGCAGCGAATTCACTGCCCCGCCCAACGGTTCCGCCGGCGTTGCAATGGCCTCCTGCACATCACGCCATTGATCGTCGACCCAACATTGAACCTGGTACTTGGAAGGTGCCTGTACGCCGCCTCGATCGTCGTAGATGTACAACTCGACTCGCCCGATCGTCTGCTCCTTGCCAAAGTCAATTTCCAGCCAATCGACATCAAGCGGCGACTCGTAGCTGGTCCAGCGATTAACAGGATTGGGAAGGAAATTGACTTTGCCGTCGATGGCGTTTTCCGGTTTTCCGCCAAAGCGATCAAAATGGGAGGCTTTGATTTTCGGGAAGCCTTCGCGGCGCGGATTGTAAGCGAGATTCCCCGCCGGAGGCGCGGGCGGGGTGTACGTCGGCACCGCGTCACCCCACACTTCAAATTCGGTCAACCCTGCCTTGCCGGCGGGGCGATGCGTCAGGGTTGCCCGCAGTTGCTGCACCTTGAGCGGCGAAAAGCGAATGGTATAGGGCGCATGTCCACGAGGCTGAGCTTCCGAAGGCTTGGCATCGGGTACCGGTCGCCATGCATCCCCGTCCATGTACTCAAGCAGCACACGTTCCGGCGGGGCAATGCCCGGCTCGTCACCTAAAAAATACAACTTGGCCGTATCGATCTCGCGCGAGGTACCAAGATCGAGCATGACCCAATCACGGGCTTGTGCAGATCCCGCTGAGGTCCATCGATTGGGCGGATCCTTGTGGTACCAGTAGTTACCGTCATTGACCTTGGCCAACGAAGAATCGGAGGCGGTGTGGGAAGCGGTGAAGCGAGGAAAATAGTCCCCGTCGTTATTCACCGCGAAATTCATGCGAGGCTCGATCGACTCCTTTGGTTGATTCCGTTGAGGCAACTGTACCGTGATCCGTTCGATGCGTTTTGCTCCTGCCAATCGCTGACCATCGACCAGAACGTGCAACCCCGGACCGAGCTGGTATCGATCTCCCGATCGATCCCATGCAATGGTTAGCCGGTGCCCGCGATACGGCACATCTTCGACGGCGAAATAGTCCCAGGCTTCGGGTATCAGCGGATGCACTTCTAAAACAGAGTCGTCTCGTGTTTTCAGTCCTGCCAGCCCCGTGATTACCAGATCGCAGAAGCCGGAGTGAAAATAATGTTCGGAGTGGTTGTAGCCGTCATGGCCATCGAACGAGCCCGTATCGGGATGCAGGGCTTCGGCCAGATACGGTTTCCCATTCTTACGATGCGACCGTGCATAAATACTCAGCAACTTTGCGTAGTCGGAAGGCGTGACGTGAGATTGCTCGTAGTTCTGCAGCACATTCGCCATCGCTTTGAGGGTTTGGGATGTCGCGTAAGGCCAGGACTGGCCGCTCCACCAGCAGCACCATCTCTGCAATTGAAACATCGGGTCGTGGCGTTCCACTGTGCAAGGCCCGAAAGTCGCGTAGAAGAAATCCGGATCCATCAGGAATTTCCAGGCGTGTTCGAAGCCGCGGTCGCGATCCGGCATGTTGAACTGCCAGGGCACGTAACCGATCAGTTCACGTCCGTGCGGACTGCCGGCAAACTGCCCCGTTTCGTAGGTTTTGGACAACGCCTTCACCAGGAAGCCATCCCGCTCCTCATCGCGTCGATACATTTGCAAAAAGAACTGACGCCGTTCATCCCACAGCCGATTCTGCAGTTCACGCTTGATCGCCTCAGCCTTGGCGTCAAACTGTTTCGCAACTTCGTCGTTGCCG
>JBJOLO010000607.1:0-10728 GCA_046045565.1 Planctomycetota bacterium
CGAGGGCAGCAGGTATTTCAGGGACTGGGGTGTGTGCATTGTCACGCGCCGCCGGTGTATACGACACCTGAAACGTATGACGTAGGCATTGAGGACAAGCTGGGAAACAAACAGTTCAATCCGCCGTCCTTACGCGGAGTCAGCCAGCGTGAACCGCTGCTGCACGACGGTCGCGCCGCGAACCTGCGAGAACTTTTCGTCAAACATCGGCACCAACTGAAAAAAGAAATGGCTGCGGAAGAATTGGAACTATTGCTCCAATTCCTCCGCAGCCTCTAGCTGCCGTGGAAGTGTGAGACTACTTCCAGTCGAAAACCGACATGGCATTCAGTTCGCGAATGGCGACTTCGGTGCCGCATACGGCGATGTGGGCCCAGGTCTCTTGATCGCTGACCTTTTTCGATTCAATCAGATCAAATTTCTCCGGGTTGGCGCGAATCAATAACAACTCGCCCTTCTGGTCGAGAGCCAGTATGCGGTCCCCGTTTGCGACCAGGCTCCAGTACTTGCCGAACGTTTTCGGCGTCGTCCAGCATTCCTTGCCGGTCGCCAGCTCGATGCAAGTGAATCGCTGATTCTGCAAGTGCAGGTACGCGTGTCCGTCGATCACCACCGGGGTCGACATGTAGCCCTTCGACTTGTTCTCCCAGTTGGTCGAGACCTCGAACTGACCACCGCTCTCTTTCGGTTCAACCGAGAACGACTTGCCGCCGTAGGTGCTGGTGAAAATCTGGCCGTTCCAGATCGTCGGCGTCAGGATGTTCATACCACGGAATGCGGGCACTTCTTGCGACCACAGCACGTTGCCGCTTGCGGGATCCAGACCTGCCAGTTTTTGACGGGTTTGAACAATCAACTGTCGTCGCGCGTTGAGGTCGGTCAGAATCGGCGAGGAAAACGCGCTGCCTTCCATGCCGCCGTCGTCCTTCAGGGCCCGCCAGAGGACCTTGCCGGTCATTTTGTCGAGTTTCACCAAGCTCGCACCGGCTTGAACGTAGACGGCATCGCCATCCAGCAGAGGCGAGCACACAAAGCCGAACGAAGGAACCGGGGCTTTCATTTCCGACACGAAATCCATGCGCCACAGTTCTTTTCCATCCGATGCCTGCAGGCAGACCAGGACGTCGCGAATTCCGGCCACGTAAAGACGCTCGCCGTCAAAAGCCGGCGTGGATCGGATCCAACTGCCATTGCTGGCCGCGAAGAAGGGCACGGAGATCGCGCCGTCCCATTCGGCTTTCCAAATCGCTTTGCCGGTGGCGCGGTCCAAAGCCGTCACGACCTCGGTTTTCTTGTCCTTCGTTTCGGTCACGAAGATACGGTCGTCGGTGACGATCGGACCGGAGTAACTCGGTCCTAGTTCGACTCGCCAACGCCGCTCGAGTCCGGCCAGGGACGCGGGCCAAGCCGGTCCGGTAACCATTCCATTCCGCTCCGGCCCTCGCCATTGGGGCCAGTTTTTAGTTTCCGCCGATAGCCAGGCGGGTACGACCGCCGCGCAGACGGCCCACAGGCAAAGCACGTGTCTCATGGTAACTCTCCAGATCAGGTCGAATCCAGCGCGAAGCCACGGGCCTGGCGCGAACGATATGCACGTTTTTATTGTTGTTGCGACCTGCTGTCAATTGAGAATGGATGAATTGGATGTTTTTTCTGGTCCTGGCGTCTTTCGGTGGGATGCCCGAGGGAGCGATTCCGGAAGATTCCGGAATGACAGGCAATGCAAGCGCCGCATCAACCCGCAAGAAGACAGCGGAAAGCTTCGATGGGGCGATTCCGGAGCGGCTGGCAAGCCGTTGCCGGCAGATCCAGGTCGGGGTACGTGTCTGGCGATCGCTCCCCCGATGACTTGATTGATGCCGTTTGCAAGCGACACCCAATCGGCAAAGACAAGCTACCTCGGATCGGGACGGGGGACGATTTCGAGGTCGTATGCGAAGTCCCAGTACAGGTCCTACTGAGAGGTCCTGTTTAAAGATCGTAGTAGAGGCTGAATTCGTAGGGGTGCGGACGAAGGCGAACGGCGTCGGCTTCCTGAGTTCGCTTGTAGTCGATCCAGGTTCGGAGCAAGTCCTCGGTCATGACGTTGCCGCGAAGCAGGAAGTCGTGGTCTTTTTCGAGGGCGTCGAGCACGGCATCGAGCGACGCGGGCGTTTGCGGCACGTTGGAGCGCTCTTCGACACCGAGGTCATACAGGTCTTTGTCGAGCGGCGGGCCGGGGTGAATCTTGTTTTGGATGCCGTCGATTGCGGCGAGCAGGATCGCACTAAAGGCGAGGTAGGGGTTGCTGCTCGGATCGGGGCAACGGAATTCGACGCGCTTTGCCTTGGGGCTTTGACTGTACATGGGGATCCGGCAGCAGGCCGATCGATTGCGCTGAGAGTACGCCAAGTTGACGGGCGCTTCGTAGCCCGGCACCAAACGTTTGTAGCTGTTCGTTGTCGGGTTGGTGAAGGCGAGAATCGCCGGTGCGTGTTTCAGTACACCGCCGATGGCGTAGATGGCCATCTCGCTGAGGCCGGCGTAGCCGCTGCCTGCAAAGAGCGGTTTGCCTTCCTTCCAAAGCGAAAAATGCGTGTGCATGCCTGAGCCGTTATCGCCGTAGATCGGCTTGGGCATGAAGGTCGCCGACTTGTTTGCGCGGCGGGCTGCGTTTTTCACGACATATTTGTAGATCATCACTTGGTCGGCCATCCGCAGGAGCGGCGCGAACTTCATGTCGATCTCACATTGACCGCCCGTGGCGACTTCATGGTGATGCGCTTCGACCGTGACGCCGCACTCGATCAGGATCTGCATCATCTCGCTGCGCAGATCGTTCAGCTGATCAGCGGGCGGGACGGGAAAGTAGCCCTCTTTGTGACGCAGTTTGTAGCCAAGGTTGGGATGCTCATCGCGGCCCCGATTCCAAGCACCCTCGCTGCTGTCCAAGTAGTAATAGCTCTGGTTGGCTTGCGAGTCGAAACGGACGTCGTCGAAAACAAAGAACTCCAGTTCGGGACCGATCTGGACGCTGTCCGCGATGCCGGTGCTTTTCAGGTAATTCACCGCCTTGGCTGCGATGTTGCGGGGGTCTCGCGGATAGTCCTCGTGCGTGATCGGATCTTTGATCGTGCCGATCATCACCAACGTCGGCAGTTTGGCGAACGGATCGAGAAAGGCTGTCTCCGGCACCGGCACGACGAGCATGTCGGACTCGTGGATCGACTGCCAGCCGCGGATGCTCGAACCATCGAACCCTAATCCGTTTTCGAACGCGTCTTCATCCAGCGCGGCGACGGGGATGGTGAAGTGCTGCCAAACGCCCGGGAGGTCGACAAAACGCAGGTCGATTGCTTTGACGTCTTTTTCACGGCACAGCGCGAACACTTGTTGCGGGGTCACGGATGGCTCCTGTTTCAACGGACCTGCCGACCATGTCACGGCCGGGATCTGATCGCCTGAGTTATAGGGTGTGCGAGGGGAAAATCAAGGTGCGTCAGGCCGGTCGTACCGACTGTGCGTGCATGGTGATTCCTGTCGCACCGTTGCGATCGGTTGTGGTTTTTTTTCAACACGCGATGCGCGATGACGCCACCGCCGCGAACACGATTTCAGCGGGATTCGGCCGGAAAACGGTGGGTGGAAACGACTCGATCGCGAGCCGAAGGGCTTGGCATCGAGTTTGCACTTCAGACGATTCCATCCATGCAAGCTCAAGACCTGATCGAACTCGGTGCCTTCGTCGCGGTTCACCAAAATGAACTGATGGTCGAAACCCAGGAACTCGACGCCAAAAGGCTCGAGGAATACTGGGTCGCGTCCAAATGCCGGTTCGAGCGCTGGAGTCGCAGTCTCGTGATTGAGGCGCTGGTCCAGCAATCTCAATCCCAAAAGCTGTCTCTGGCGCCTGCGACGAGCAGCGGTCGGCCTTCCGCTTTCCTGCCCTTGGCCTCCGAGATTCTAGGCTCCGAGATCCTGACGCGCATTTGGAGTGCCATGCTGTGCTCGCATGACGACGCGCGCCATCGCATGCAGGCCAGTCCGATCGCTCGCAGCGTTTTCAAAGGACACATGGAAGCCCGTTGTCGAGTGCTGCGGCTCCTGGCTTCGCCATCCGCCGCCAAGTGGCCCGATTGCCAGAAACTCGATCGGTTCCGACGAAAAGCCGAACGATGGTGCGATGTGTTGCTGGCGCACACGAACTCATCGGCCTACATCGCCGATTTCGCGGTCGATCCCGCACGAGCACTCCGCTATGCGAAAGTGTATTCCGACCAGGGTGGCACGCATTCGGACAACACGGCAAGGCTTGGCCGATGGGATCGTATCCTGATCGGGTTGCGTGATGCATTTCCCCGACAAGCAGTCTGGGCAAGTCCGAACGTCGATCTGCACCGCAGGATCGTCGTCAGTGTGCTCGGCGATTTCACACCCGATCAGCTCGCCGGCTTCGATATCCCCATGTCGCTCTGGCTGGAACGCGTGCAGCATCAGACTGCCGACCTGCAGCAGCTGATCGATTGTGCGCTCGACAATCACGGCGACGCAGCGCCATCCGCCTAAGTGTCGGGCCGGGTGCGGGCATCGAGGCGCGTTGAACCCAACCAGGGGCGTTGCCACGCAGCGACGCTGCAAGCTGGCTGCCAGTCGACAACGAGTTGCCCGCAATCACCTATCCACGCCAGCATCTGGCCGCAAGCACCTGCCGTGCGCGGAGCGATCAAGCGGCTCCGTTGCTCTTCGCATAAGCGTCACACCAAGCTGTGAGGTCGGACGCGCCTCGACGGTGACAGAAGTCACCCAAGGTTTCGTTTTCGATCCGGTCCTGCTTGAAATGGGCAAGCAGCGGCACCAGCGACGGGACAACTTCCTCTTCGGGCACGAGGTCCTTGAAGATGAAATTCAGTCGGTTCCCCAGCAACCGGCCGCCAACGAGGATGGTGTATTTTCCTTTGGTTTTTCCCACGAGACCGATGTCGGAGTTGTAGGGGCGCGCGCATCCGTTGGGGCAACCGGTCATGCGGACGGTGAACGCCTCGCGGGCGAGTCCGAGTTTCGCCAGTTCGATTTCCATGTGGTCGATGATCCCCGGCAGGGCCCTTTCGGCCTCCGTAATCGAAAGGCCGCAGGTGGGCCACGCGACGCAAGCCATCGACCAGCGCCGAACTTCGGAGATCTCCTCTGATAGTTTCACGCCATGCGATCGCAAGATCTGCTCGAGACTCGAACGATCCTCCGCCGCGATGTCGGTGAACAGCATGCTTTGATGCGAGGTGATGCGGATTCCGGGGTTGAGTTTCCGGCAGACTTCGCGGATCGCGGTCTTGAGTTGCATCTTGTCGTCGTCGCGAATGCGACCGTTCTCGATGTTCAATCCGTAAAACCAGCGTCCGTCGCCTTGCTGATCCCATCCGATGTGATCATTGAAGCCATGCACATCGTCCTCGGTCGGATCGGGCAAGGAGCTGCCGTAGTACTCTTCCACGACCTGCTTGAATCTCTCGATGCCCCAATTCGCGATGACGTATTTCAGCCGTGCGATCTTGCGATCTTCGCGGTTGCCGTGATCGCGTTGCACTTTCACGACGGCCGTGACAACGTCGAGTGCCTGTTCCGGGGTAACGAACGCCATTCGCTTGGCGAGCGCGGGGAAGGTTTTCTTGGCTGCTGGGGTGACGCCCAGTCCGCCGCCGACCAGGACGTTGTAGCCGACGACATGTTCGTTCTTGACGATCGCCATCAGTGCGAGGTCGTTGGTATACATATCGACACAGTTGTCGTTGGGCAGTCCGATGGCGATCTTGAACTTGCGCGGCATATATACCGCGCCGTAAATGGGTTCCACTTCTTCGGCGGGACCGTGGAGGAGTTCGCGCTGTCCGGTGGAGACGTCGGTCAGCCACAAGTTGTGGTAGGCCGGGGTGCGCGGTGCGAGGTGCGAGGCGATCTGATCGGCCAGTTGCTGCATTTCGCGATAGGCGGGCGTCCGGTAAGGTGCGGGGCAGCACATCACATTGCGATTCACGTCGCCACATGCGCCAAGCGTTGACAGCTGAATGTCGTTGATGCGGCGAATCGTACGCTTCAGATCGTGCTTGACCACGCCATGCAACTGCAAGCCCTGCCGGGTGGTGCAGCGCAGCGTTGTATTGCCGACCTCGTCCGCCAGGTCCAGCTCGGCCAGCAGTTGATCGCTCGTCAGTTTGCCGCCGGGCATCTTGGTGCGGACCATGAAGATGTACGACTTGCCGTCTGAGCCTTCTTTTCGGGCCAGCGTGCGCGAGTCGCGATCGTCCTGCTGGTAGAACCCGTGGAACTTCATCAGCACTTCGCTCTCCTTGCCGAAGCAAGGATTGGCGTCCTGCAGTTCCTCTCCCATCGCTCCCTGCAGAAACTTGCTTTGTTCCTTGATGGTCTCAACGGGGCTCAGCTTTGCCGGTTCGCTCATGCTCGATCCTTACCTGTCCGAATTTCTGTTTCAACGCTTTAGAGCCGTTCTTCAGAGCAACATGCCTGCAAATCATTCCTGGCATCACGTCGCAGTCCTGAAATGCACTGCTAGAAGATAGAGGATTCGCTCGAGGCGATAAATACCGCTTTGAATGCGGCGTGTTGTACCGGTCTTTTTGCAAGTGGTTGCTCGTCAGGCTCGGTGTCATGTCGCGAGATTCGAGGCTATCGGCCCGGGGGCTTTTGGTTTAGAATCCAACTCGCAGTTCGCGAGGAGAAAATCGACGTGACGGCACGCATCTTAGACGGCAAAGCCATTGCGCAGCAGATTCAGGCCGAACTGCGCGACCGCGTGGCGGAGTTCCTCGAGCAGGAGGGCTTTACGCCGACGTTGGCAGCGATTCTGGTTGGCGAGGATCCTGCGAGCGAAGTGTACGTGCGGAATAAGCGTCAGGCTTGCGAGCGAGTCGGCCTGGAAAGTCGTTTGTTCCGGCTGCCGTCGGACGTGTCGGAAGACGGGTTGTTGGAACTGATCAGCAAACTGAATCGGGATCAGGCGGTGCATGGCATTCTGGTGCAGTTGCCGTTGCCGCCGGGCATGAACGCCACGCGGGTGCTGGATGCGGTGCATCCGCTGAAGGACGTCGACGCGTTTCATCCGGAGAATGTCGGTCGTCTGTCGCAAGGCCGGCCGCGGTTCCTGCCGTGTACTCCCCACGGGGTATTGCAGGTGTTGCATCGCAGCGGCATTGCCGTGAACGGACGCCACGTGGTGGTCATCGGTCGCAGCGACATTGTGGGCAAGCCGCTGGCCATGCTGCTGCAGGCTCGAGAGTCACCCTTGGGGCCGGGGATGGCGAATGCCACCGTGACGGTGTGCCATAGTCAAACTCCGAACCTCAAGGCGTTCACCCTTCAGGCCGACGTGCTGGTTGCAGCGATTGGAAAAGCACGGTTCGTGACCGGCGAGATGGTACGGCCCGGCGCCGTGGTGGTGGATGTCGGGATCAATCGCACGGACACCGGACTGGCAGGGGATGTGGATGCATCGTCGGTATCGCCGATTGCTTCGGCACTGACGCCCGTACCCGGCGGCATCGGACCGCTGACCGTCACGATGTTGCTCGCGAATACGCTCCGCGCCGCGGAACTCCTGAGGGGATAACGCCGTGTCACAGGCCGCAGCCCCGCGTCGAATCGCCGTGATTGGCGGTGGAATCACCGGGCTGGCAGCCGCGCATCACCTGCGCGAGCTGAGACCCGATTGGGATACGGTTCTCTTTGAGTCGAGCGATCGGTTGGGCGGCGTGCTGCAGACAGAGCATCGCGACGGTTTGCTGATCGAACGCAGTGCCGACATGTTCACGACGCGTGATCCCTGGGCGATGGACCTTTGTCGTCGGTTGGGCATGGCGGATCAACTGATCGGTACCAATCCGGTTGGACGTCGGGCGATGGTGGTGTCGAGCGGCCGGTTGTGCGCCGTGCCGGACGGCTTCACGCTAATGGCTCCCGCCCGCGTATGGCCCGTATTGACGACGCCTATTCTCACGTGGCGGGGCAAACTGCGACTCGCTTGGGAGTTGTTTGTGAAAGCGCGTCGCGAGACGAGCGACGAGTCGCTGGAATCGTTCGCGGTGCGTCGACTTGGGCGCGAAGCCTTTGAGCGATTGATTCAGCCATTGATCAGCGGCATCTACACGGCGGATCCGAGTCGGTTGAGCATGGAGGCGGCGCTGCCGCAGTTTGTTGAGATGGAGCGCAAGTATGGCAGTGTGACACGGGCCTTGCGCGCGGCGCCGCAGCAGCAGGCAGGCCGGCAGGAGGGGGGGGCACGCTACGGGCTGTTCGTTGCACCGCGAGACGGAATCGGTGCGATCATCGAAGCGCTGGTGCGGCGATTGCCAGCGGATTCAATTCGTCTCAAGACGACGGTCAGCGGACTATCGCGAAATGAAACGGGCCAATGGGTACTGCGAGGCGAATCGCCGCAAGTTGCCGCCGAAAGGCCGTTCGACGGCCTGGTTCTCGCGACTCGGGCTTTTCAGTCGGGGATGCTCGTGGAGTCCATCGATCCGGCGTTGGGCAACCTGCTGAGATCGGTGCACTATGCGAGCGCGGCGGTGGTGGTGCTGGTGGTGCACCGCGATCAAATCGCCAAGCCGTTCGAATCGTTCGGTTTCGTGGTGCCGCTACGCGAGCAACGCAGGATCCTCGCAGCGAGTTTTTCGAACTTGAAATTCGCCGGCCGCGCGCCGTCGGAACAACGCATCATCCGCGTGTTCATAGGCGGGGCATGTCAGCCCGAACTGCTGGAGAACGACGACGATACTCTGAAACGAATTGCCGTCGAAGAATTGGACGCGCTGATCGGGTTGCAAGGTGCCCCGCAATTCGCGGAGGTGGTGCGCTGGACCGATGCCATGCCGCAGTATCACGTGGGACATGTCGGCGTGGTTCGCGAAATCGAACTGCTGGCCGCGAAACATCCCGGATTAACGCTCGCGGGCAACGCCTATCATGGCGTCGGCATTCCGTTCTGCATTCGCAGCGGCGAATCCGCTGCGAAGACGCTGGCCGGCGTCGCCAGCGACCAAGTGTCTGCGCCGAGCGTCACCGAGATCGACGTTTCCCGCAGCGGTTCGTGATAAGTCGTTGCATGCAGTTCGTTCGCGATCGCCGTGATCTCATGCAGCTCGTGACGCAGCGTCGCATCCTGCTCGAAGATCGCTTCGATCGTGGCGAATTGCGGATGATCGACATCGACGTGCACGCCACCGAATCCGTCGGGGGTGAGCACAATCGGCGAGACGCGATTCACGGCCGATTCGCGTAGTCGCGGCGTAATCTTGGCGTAAAAGTCATCCAGTTTCCGGCGGAGCGATTTTTCCAGTGTCTCCATCCGCGACGCGGTGTTCGCAGGAGTGCTGGTCGTCGTGTCGTGCGCGGGCGATTCGGGCAAGAGCGATGCGAATGCCGAAGAAGCGGCGTTCGCTCCGCGGGCGATCCCCTGCAATGTCGATTGAGCCAGCGATGCCAGCGGTGACAGCATGATTGCGACTTCCAGCGAGAGTTCAGCACGGTCCGGATCGCGGGATTGTGATCGACCCATGTTGAGGCGAACTTGAGGCGAATCGCAAAAAACGACCGTTCGCTCGAAGTGTGCCCGAATCGAGGTGCCGATTCGGGATGACGCTCCTGTCCCGTTGCGGTGCGGCGACTTCGGGCGAGTCCCTGATGAACTCGTCCGGATGAATTCGCCCAGATGAACTAACCCTGATGAACGAGCCTAGATGAACGAGCCTAGATGAACTCTTGTACGAGCGGCTTGATGATGATTTCGGGCACGTGAGCTCGGGCGGGCAGCAGGGCGATGGCCACGACCATTTCGCCAACGTCGGTCGGACGCAACATGGTTGCCCGTCGCTCGGCGCTGACCGGGGTGGGGCGTTTCTCGAGGATCGGCGTGTCAACTTCACCGGGAAAGACGTTGGTGATGCGAATGCCGTTGGGGGCTTCTTCGTTCCAGGTGGCGGTCGTCAACGCGGTGACGGCGAATTTGGATGCATCGTAGGCGACGCCGCCGAGCGGTGCGGCGCGTTTGCCGGACGTGGACGAGACATTGACGATCAAACCGTCCTTTCGCTCTCGCATCCCGGGCAGGAACGCATACATGCAGTTGTAGACGCCGGTCGCATTGATCGCCATGACTTCGTCCCATTGAGCGGGCAGCATGGCCGCCATCGTGCGCGTCTTGATGTTGGTGCCGGCCGAGTTTACCAGGATATCGACATGGCCGAGCTCTTTATGCGCCCAGGTGGCGAGAGCCGCAACACTTTCGCGATCGGTGACATCGACGCAGTGCCACGTGATCGGTGCACCTTTCCATTGGGTGGCTGCTTCCCGCAGTGGTTCTTCTCGTCGTCCCGCAATGACGACCCGGCATCCTTCGGCGGCGAGGCACTGAGCGATCCCCCAGCCGATTCCCGTTCCGCCGCCCGTGATCACCGCAGTTTTGCCCGACAACTTCATCTGAAACCTCCTATGTATGGTGGCTCAGTTGTAATGAACCAACGCCGCTCGGCAAGTGGCCATGCTTGCGAATGAAGGAATGGCGGTCGATAATTGGCGGGTCTTGCGATGGGGGGCCACGGCAGTTCAATGCGGAGCGCCAGAGCACAACTTGATCGACTCGAACAGATCGACAACATCGTCGAGATCGTGACGCCGGAGAATATTGCGTTTCAGTACCGCTTTGCCGGACCGTTTCGGCGGTTTGTGGCACTTTTGGTCGAC
>JBJOLO010000664.1:0-6330 GCA_046045565.1 Planctomycetota bacterium
GAGTCGTATCAGCAATCGGGGTGAAAAGGATACTCGCAGACGTATCAACTTTGCCGTTCGGAACGGCTATACGGCGAAAAGGAGGCTTGGAATTAAGCCTGAAAAGCAGCCTGAAAAAGCAGTTTCAGGCAAAGCGAACCGAGCAACCCATCATAAACAAGCGGCTCAGAGAGAGGGGCCTGCCAGGAACTGCCAGGAACTGGCCAGGGACAGTGCAGGGACAGGGCAGAAACAAAACACCGGGCGGACCAACCTGGCACCGACCTGACCGGCTATGCCGCCTCGTCGTCCCGCTCAACGCCATCCGCCCCCCGATCACCCGCCGCCGGATCGGACTCACCGCGAGCTCGGATGGCAGCATCCCGCCGCACGGCTTCCTCGCTGATCTGTCCATCCTCGGATACGTCGTCGAATTGCACGGAGACGCGTTTGGAAACGCCCGATTCCTGCATGGTTACGCCATACAGCGTGTTTGCAGCTGTCATGGTTTTTTTGGAGTGCGTGACAATCACGAATTTCGTGAAACTGAGAAAATCTTTGAGCACATCAATGAATCGCCCGACATTCGCCTCATCGAACGGCGCATCGACCTCATCCAGAACGCAGAAGGGGCTGGGCCGGAACTGAAAGATAGCTAGCAGCAGAGCGACCGCGGTCAGTGCTTTTTCGCCACCGCTGAGCAACGAGTTGTTAAACGAAGGCTTGCCGGGTGGCGTGGCGATGATCTCGACACCGCCTTCGAGCACATCGGCCCCTTCTTCCAACACGATATCAGCGCGACCACCGCCGAACGCGCGCCGGTAGAGTTGGTGAAAATTCGTGCGAATCGTTTCGAGTGTCTCCAGAAAGATCCGCCGGCTGTCGCCGTTGATTTTTTGGATGATGCGTTCGAGCGCCTCTTTCGAATCTTTCAGATCTTGGAATTGACTCGACAACGAATGGTAGCGAGCTTCGAGCTGATCGAGTTCCGCGAGGGCGTCCATGTTGACCGCCCCCAGCGAATGAATGCGTTTGCGAAGCGAATTGATCTCCTCTTCGACCTGCTCCCGCTGCTGCAGTTCGTCGCCCGTCTCGGGTGCCTCCAGCGCCTGCAGATCGATCCCGTAATCGTCTCGCAAGCGATCAACGAGCGCATTGCGTTCATGTCGAACTTGCCCGGCAGAAAGTTCGCGCTGATGCAATTGTTCTTCGTTGTGGCGGATCTGCTTTCGCTGCGATTGCAATTGGTCGGTCAACGTTGCACGGTCCGCGAGCAACCCGGCACGACGCAATCGAAAATCCGCCAACTGCCGCGACAGCGTTTCCTTGGTGAGGTAGAGCGGCGACAAATCGGTCGTACCTCGCAGGATTTCAAACTCCGCCTGCCGTAAACGCTCGTTACATTGCACGAGTCTTGACTCGGCATCGCGGAGCGCGCGGGAACGCTCCTGCCTTGCCGTCTCAAACTGCTCGCGTTCGGCGCGGAGCACGCCCAATCGCTGTTCCCGCTTGGCCGCATCGATTTGAATCTTTGTCAGCTTCTTGGTCTGGTCCTGGCGCTGGCGATCGAGCAACTCCAGCGATTGTTCCTTCAATCGGATCGACGCCTCGGACTCGGCGGCCTGCGATTCCTGCGTTGCCAGTGCAGCGGCGGCCGATTCCAAACGCCCTGCCAAGTCGCGCTCTTGCACATCGCCCGCGTCGCATTCGCCCTCGAGTTTCTCCCGACTTCGCTGCCATTCCGCTTCCCGTTGCTGCCGCACCGAACACTGAGCGCGAAGTTCGGCCAGCCGATGCTTTCGCTGCGACTGCAACTCCTCCGCTACCCGCAAGGCCGTCTCCTGGCGGTCGTTGTTTTGCTGCAAACGTTGGACCTCGCGCTGCCCCTCCTGGATCTGATACTCGAAGACCTCGATCCGATTGCGCAGCTCGCGCAGTTGACTGCGTCGCGACACGATCCCTTCCGCCGCCAGCCTCGGGCCCGTCACCAAGGTTCCGTTGGCTTCCAGCAACTGTCCGGCTCGTGTCACGTAGCGTTGACCTCGACCACGTGTCGCCGCCAATTCCATCGCCGTGCGCAGGTCCTCGACAAACCAAGTCGTTCCCAGGATCCTGCGCACCACTGAGGCAGACTCGGGGTGCACGTCGATCAATCGATCGGCGCGGCCGATTACGCCGGGCTCGAGCTCCAGTTCCAGCGTCGGCCCGGAATCGCGATCTTCCCGGGGGATCAAACCGACCTTCGAAACCGGACGATAAATGCCCGAGGCGACCCACTCGATGAGCCGATCGCCTTTTACTACGACGTGTTGCGCGGCATCGCCAAGGGCGATATCGACGAGCGGCGCCAGTTCGACCGAGGCCTCGACGAAATCAGCCAGCAATCCGCAGACGTCGCCGAACGCCGTTTCGGACTGCTGCTTGGCCAATTCCAGCAACTGCGACACCCCGCTGCCGATCCCTTCGTGTCGCTGCTCCAACTCTTCCAGCACCGCAGCCCGCTCGATGGCACCGCTCATCCGGCCCCGCAGTTCGGTCAACTCTTCCTGACGTCGCGCGAGCAGCCGGCGGTTTTCGGCGAGTTCGCGTTGGCCGATCTCCAGTTCCGCGTCGCCCGCATTGACTTCGGACTGAACTTGATCGCATTCAGCCTGCGTCGCAGCCAATTCGTTCGCACAACGCTCCAATTCCCTGGCCAATTCTTCGAGGCGTGTGCGTCGCTGCTGTTGCGACTCGAGCAACATCGCCAATTGCGATCGTAGGGAACTCGCGTCATTGGCAAGCGCGGCAGCCGAACGCATCTGAGCGACATACTCGGTGCGTTGACGTTCCAGGTCGCCCCGCTGCCGGTCAAATTCGCCGGTGAACGACTCGACGCACGCTTCCTGCTCCGCCATCTCCGCGGCAATCCGCTGATATTCGGCCTCGGCGTCGGCCAACGCCCGCGCCGCCTGATCGAGACGCTCCTGAAGATTTCCACCTCGCGAATTCAGCTCGACAAGATGTGACGCATACCGTGTCCGTTCCTCCGACAAGTCCCGACAGCGCATGCGCTGCTGCTCGATGGTCGAATCGAGCACCACCAACTGCTGACGACACCGCGCCAGCCGCGACTCCTCGCTCTGCATCCGGTCTTGAATCGACGTGTTTTCGGTGTCGATCTCCATGACGCGGACTTCGAGATTCTCCGCGTGCGCGGCGAATGCGGCCCCTTCGTCCTGCAGGCGGGCGATCTCCCGCTCCATCGCATGCAACTTCTCGGAAAAGCGGCGCCAATCCGCCATGCCCACCTGCGTGCGCAACTCTTGCAAACGATCGCTGTATTCCCGGTATCGCTTGGCTTTGCCCGCCTGAGCTCGCACACTTCGCAAGCGGCTATCGACTTCCTCGACAATATCCGACAAGCGGAGCAAATTCTGATCGACCCGCTCCATCCGCCGCTGGGCTTCGATTTTCTTCGCCTTGAAGCGGCTGATCCCCGCCGCCTCCTCGAACATCGCGCGACGGTCTTTCGCAGAAGCCTGCAACAACCGGTCGACCTTCCCCTGCTCAATCAGGCTATAGGCGTCACCACCGACGCCTGTGCCGCGGAACAGGTCCTTGATATCGCGCAGCCGGCACGGCTGGCGATTGATCATGTACTCGCCTTCCCCGCTGCGATAGACGCGCCGCGTCACATGCACTTCGGGTGCGTCGATCGGCAGCCTGCCGTCGGCGTTGTGGAAAATGATGGTGGCTTCCGCCACGTTCATCGGCTTGCGCGCGCCCTGCGTCGACCCGCCCTTGAAGATGACGTCGGCCATGTCGCTGCCGCGAAGGCTCTTCGCACTCTGCTCGCCGAGCACCCACTTGATTGCATCGACGACGTTCGATTTTCCCGAGCCGTTCGGGCCGACGATGACCGTAATTCCGTCCGGAAACTCAAAGCGAGTTCTCTCGGCGAAACTCTTGAAACCGTAGAGTTCAAGTGCCTTGAGCATAGCGAGGGACGAAGGTCATTGAGCGGGGACCATCCACTGCATAAGTTTACCAAAAAATCCGTCGTTCGCAGCATCGGCCGCTGGTGCTGGGAACGTTCGATCCAACTCCATCTCCGTCTCCGCCGTGGCGCGTTCTTCCTCGGTCTCGTAATCCTCCGCGTGAAATTCGCGGTTCGGTCGAGGCAAAGCGTCAATCGCGATTTTCGCCGGCAGGTCGCCGTGCTTTTTCGCCTCTTGCATCGCTTGCATCACATCCGAGTAATTGCCACCCACACGCACCATGGCCGGAATAATCTCCGCCAACTGAGACGAACAGGTTTCCGAAACCTCTTCCTGCCCGGGCTGGAAACGAATGATCTTCACCTGCTCGGTGCCCGCCGGCTTGATCATGATCTGCGGACTGGCGAACAAAGGCTGCGATAGATTGAGCTCCATTTCCGCCCCAAACAACACGACTTCCTGTGCGTGAGACTTGGCGAAATGCACCAGCGGCTCCCCGTTGGTTTTCACCACGACGAATTGGAACCCGCCACCCGATCGGCTACCTCCCAACGTCTCACCACGCACCAACGGATCGTGCGTCTGCCGCTCACGGATCGCTCGCACCGCACCGTAACGGGTCTCGGCACTCGACACGTGAAGCAAATTCACCAACGCGTCGTATGCCGACATGTGATTGATCGTCGCCAGCGCCATCAGGGCTTCCCAACGGAATTCAGGGTACGTCGCCGCCGTCTTCTCCAGCACGCTTACTCCCTCGGCATGATCCAGATAGGCAAGCGCCTCGGCGGCGTAAAACCGCACTTCAATCTGCGGCGACTTTAATCCCGTCTTCAAGGCTGCGACGCCCTCGCGGCCAATCGCTTCGAGCTGCAAAGCAGCCTCGCGCGCCGTGGCACGCTCCTGCAATTTCTTTTCCAACAATTGCAGCCTGGTCAGACGCTCGCTTGGATTCTCTCGCAGCACAATCGAGCGAATCACATCCATGTACCGACCGAGATTACGCGTGTAATGGTGGTGCACCGCGATCTCGATAAAGTTGTCTCGCTTCGGGGTGGCAACACCGACTTTTGCTCCGTGATCGTCGCGAAAAAAACGGTTATTGATCGAAGCGCCCACCAGCGAACTGACGGCGATCGAGTGAAAACCGTTCTTGATGACCATACCGAGATTGCGGTCGATCAAGCAGACACCGCCGCCCAACACGCGACCTTTTTTCAACAGAACTTTGTCTTCACTTTCCTTGAACACGGCATCGACCAAAACCTCGCCCTCGCCCAACGCCGTCTCGTGCCCCGTGCGGATGACGCCGCCCAGTTTCTCCATCGGCTTCATCCGCGTCTTCATCAGCCAACCGCCCCGAAGACTCGTCGTCTCCGAACGCTGCGGCGTGATCACCTCGATGTCGAACCGCATTCCCTTTCGCGCCGCTGCGGGAACATGTCCCACGACGATCGCCAGCGAGTTGTTCGGCGACGCGAGCAGCTTATTGGGACTCGGAACATCATGCGTCTGCATCTCATCCAGCAGGGATTGACGCTGAGGACCCGCTGGCGGATCGCTGCCCGTACCCTTCAAACCCGTAACCAGCGCAACGCTTTCGATTTTCATCGGACGCATGCCCGCTGACCAAACGCTGGCAACGTCCCCCACCATGTTCGACGGATCAAATTCCGGCATCTCCAACAACGAGAGTTCGTCTTTTTCCGACTGGGAGGAAAACCAAGATGTCATGGAACAGCCACTGCTCCATAACGGAACCAGTGCCACCCCCATTCGAAAAAAGGCGCGACGCGTCCAGGTGCTCCGACGACTCCGTGCGGATTCCATGTAACGTGACTCCCTTCCTTGGTGCCTAATTCTTCCATCGCGGGCGACTCGACCGCGGCGATGCGTGATGCGATCTACCGCGCTAACGGAATCGCGATCCACAACACAGATCCGGTCGCCCATCCATGACCGACCTTGCTGCGGGGGTGGAACGATATCGGCGTGTTGCACTAACGTCAAGGGCGAACAGGAGAAGGAGCAATCAACGCCCGCAAATCCGACAACGCCAGACTCGCACGTCTGCCTCGCTAGCACCGTCCGTCACTTCCCAATACCGTCGCAATCGCCCCAATCATGACTCCTTCACGCAGATAATTAATTGGCGAATTCACGCAGATTGGGCAGGGTCGTCCTGGAATTGCCAGCTGATATCACCCCTACTCGTAGCAACCCGACTCGTAGCACCAAGCTCCTCGAACTCGGCTCCATCCCGGCAATCGCACCCGCACCGGGCCCCGCCGCCTTCAAAAACCGCTCCTCCCGGCCGCCTGCCGTCCTTGCCGAATGATTGCTCGATAAGTAGTTTGGATCTGCTGGCACG
>JBJOLO010000742.1:0-3452 GCA_046045565.1 Planctomycetota bacterium
CCAGAACGGCGAGAAGCGGATCGTGGCATTTGACGCCGCAGGCAAGGCAACGGCGATCGCGACGGACGTGACTTCGAACGACCTTGTGGTGACGCGTAAGGGAACGATTTACTTCACCGATCCCGAGAACAAGAAAGTTTGGCGGATTGATGAAAAACGGCAACTGCATGTCGCCGACGAGGGAATCGAGCGGCCCAACGGTATCATTCTGTGGCCGGACCAGCGGACGATCGTGGTATCGGACACAGCGACTCCCTATCTCTGGACCTTCCGCATCGAAAACGATGGCAGCCTGGCGTTCAAGCAACCTTACTCCACCTTGCAAACCGTTCCCGGTCGTCGGCAAAGCGACGCCGACGGCATGACGGTGGACACGCTGGGGCGAGTCTATGTAACAAGCGGGCTAGGCTTGCAGGTTTTTGACCCCACGGGTCGATTGAGCGGCGTGATCTTGAAGCCGCAACCAAAGTGGCTCGCCAATGTCGTATTCGGCGGCCCGAACTTGGATACGCTCTACGTCACCTGTTCCGATCGCGTTTACAAACGCAAGGTCAAGGCTCAAGGCGTGCGATGACTCGATCGCGATCGCACAACCGATCGCGACCATTTCGCTTGTCACTGCCGCATCGCATCGGGAGCATCGAAAGCAGCGCTTGCCGATGTGATCCGCCGTTTATATGGCGGGGCGTCGTCGATGGGCATCGCCAGCCGTTTTCTGGAAAGCATCCGCCAGAGCCAGCAGATCGGCTTCGCCGTAAAGTTGGCCCGTCATCGTCAGCATTTTTGGTCGCTCGACGCCGTCGCGGGTTTCCATGCCCTGCGGCAAGACGACCGTGGGATGACCGGTCAGATTCGTGATCATCAAGTCGTCACCACCGACATAGGCATCTACCCCTTTCATCACTTGCTCCATTTCCTGCATCATCCGCCAGCGGATCCGGTTCGCCCGGAGATACTCGATGACCGGAATGAATTGGCCCTGTCTCAGCGAATTGGGCCAGAGTCCGGTGCCTTCCAGGCGGTTCGTGCGAGTTAGCTCATCGAAAACGGTGGACGCCTCAGCGGTGAGGATGATCGACAGGGCCTGCAGAGGAAACGAGTCGGGCAACTGAATCGGAATCAGTTGCACACCGAGTTCGCGGAGCACCTTGAGTTCCTGGCGTTCCTCGTCCGGTTGCTTCTCATCGCGAATGTAGCCGACTCGCATCGTTTTCCAATCTCGCGGTGCGGGCCAATGAAACGGCCGGCTGACTGCGGTTGGATCCTTGCCGTCCGCGCCATGGATCGCGTCGAACACAATGGCACAGTCCTCAACGCTGCGGCAGATCGGCCCGATCTTATCCATGCTCCAAGCCAATGGCATGCAACCATAGCGGCTGACGCGACCGAATGTGGGCCGCAATCCGGTGGTGCCGCAGCGCCGGCATGGGGAGACGATACTGCCCAGCGTTTCGCTGCCGAGCGTAAAGCCGACAAGCCCGGCGGCGGTGGCGGCGGCCGAACCGGCCGAGGAACCGCTCGATCCCTGCTCGAGCTTCCACGGATTACGCGTCATGCCGCCAAACCATTGATCGCCCCAGGCGAGTGCTCCGAGCGACAGCTTGGCGACGAGCACCGCGCCGGCGTCGTCCAGGCGCTGCGCCACGGTCGCCTTGTGATCGAGAACTTGTTCTTGAAACGGCACGGCACCCCACGTGGTTTTGTAACCCGGATAGGCAATCAGATCTTTCGCCCCCCAGGGAATGCCATGGAGCGGGCCGCGATATTTTCCGGCCCGAATTTCTTCGTCGGCTTGGGCTGCTTGCTTTCGAGCCAGATCGTCCAGGAACGTCACGACGCAAAGCAGCTTTTCGTTGTGCCGATGCAAACGTTCCAGATAGAGATTCGTCAATTCCATCGACGACACCTGCTTGGTGCGAAGCAGGCGCGACAATTCGCTGACGGGCAGGTATGCGAGTTCGTCCGCGGAATCGGGCTTTGTGAGCGGCTTGTCAAAATCGATCGGCACGGCACCGCGACGAATCTCTCCGTCACTCAATGTCCCGGGAGTGGGATTGAAAAGCAGCGCTGGAGGATCACCGTAGTCGACGCTTGCCTTGCGCAACTCGCTGAACCGCGCCACAGCCCCCTGCACCGCCGCCGCAGTAGCTTTACGATCTTCGTCGGACAGATTAAGGCCCGCGATCCATTCCGCCTGCTGAATCATCTCGGCTGTCACACCGCTTGTGGCCTCCGCCTGGGCCGCCAACGCGCGCTGAAATACCATCGACCCCACACCGGCAGCCGAAAGGGCCGCAAGAATCACGCGCCGCGTCGGCATCAAATCGGCACGTTCGTCGGATGCAACATCGTCTCTCGCATCGCCCATCGCCATGTCTCCGGGGATTTTTCAGATGAATACAAGATCGGATCCAGATCGCGCCGCCAGCAACTGGACCAAGAATCCGCATTCAAGTCTCTCGCAGTTGTCACAGGGAATCAAGTGATCAACATTTACTTTTACCCGCACGGCTCCGACGATCGACCATGTTTCACTGCGATGCCTTTTCGAGGTATAACAGCCTCACCGCGTTCGCACCGGAGTCGCAGGGACTGCATACAGGTTGCAAACTGCGGCGATGTTTCTGCGAGCCTGCCGACGCGCCGACGACCCTATCGGGAAATGCCACATGCCTGCCTTCGACTCCGAACAGATTCGCAAGCAACCGCGCATCTGGAACCTGTTCCGTGACGGTCCGGTGCTGCTGTTCCATCGACGCGAGCGATTGGATTCTGTCTGCAGCGAACTCCGGCAGGCCGGGTATCGCATCATCGATGCCACCTGTGAAGGCGCAGACCGAGGCGAACAGTTCTTAGGCAAGCTCCTGCAAAGCCTCGGCATCGTTCGCAGTGTTCAGCCAACCAATCGCGACGCGTTCAACGACCTGCTGTACGATCTTGATGCGTCACCGGCCCAAGGCATCGTCATCGTGCTGCGTGGCTTCCACCACTTGCAGCAGGCCGACTCCGAATTTGCCTTTGATGTCGTTGATATTCTCGCACAACACCATCGACTCAGTCTGCTTACCGGCACACGATTGCTCATGCTGATCGAAACCTGCGGCAGCTCCGATGAACCATGGCAACGGCCCGTAGGCGGATCGATTCCGGTCTGGCTGGATGAGCCTCCTTCGTCGTAAGCCTCCGTTACCGCGGAAGACCGCCCCATACAAGCCTCAAGGAAATTTCATCATGCGATTTCAATCGATGCGGCAGGCCGTTTGCATCTTGGCGGCCATGCTCTTGGGCTCTTGTGCATCGCTGCAGTTCATGGAGTCACGATGCCTGGCTCAGGCACCGACTTGGCAAGCGGGCGTCGCGAAGACCAAGATCACGCCTGAAGTTCCGATGTGGATGGCGGGGTACGGCAGTCGGGCGCACCCCGCAGACGGATTCATCAGCGACTTGTGGGC
>JBJOLO010000769.1:0-3025 GCA_046045565.1 Planctomycetota bacterium
CGCCGTCGCGGTTATAGCAACCGCATCCGATCGAAGCCAGGTATTTCACCGCCTTGATCTTCTGCTTGGCGAGATCCTCTTCTTTCTTGATTTCGGCAGCCTTTTTGATGGCCGGATTGTCAGATTTTAAGTTCTCGGGATCAGCGATCTTCTTGAGAGGCGGTTTCTTCTCCATTCCTGGAAATCGCCCGCCACGATTCGTCCAGTTGTCGCTGACTCGTTTGGCCCCTTGCGGAATGCCCAGGAAGCTCCAAACGGTTGCAGGCTTTGCCGGCGCTTGTGCATTCGTCGTCTCGCTCGACAACATCACAGTCGAGCAAAGGCAAACGATGAGTAGTGAACGTGGGCGGGTTTTCATGGCATGGGATCCTTCCGTACTGGCTCGTAACGCAATTAGTACTTCCATTCAACTGCAAAGTAAGGAGTGATTCCCGGTGAAAGAACCTGGACAGGTCCAAATTGTCCGTCCACGGGGAGTCGTAGGTTCAAGTGTTCATAGTAGGTTCGATCGAGCAGGTTATCGACACCGGCGATGACGTTCAGCTTATTGGTGACGTTGTAGTAGCCCCGAACATAGAACGTTGCAAAGCCGGGTGTACGCGATTCCACCTGCCGGGTCAGGTCGGTGCCCTGGATGCGAATGTTTCCGAGTTGCTCCTGGTCGCCGACGATGCGAGCACCAAGTTCGGTGCCCCAGCGATTCTCCTCATACGGATCGACGACTCGCATCGCCAATCGTCCGCTGATCGGGTAGATACCTGGAAGCGGTTGATCGATCGTCTCGTCCTGGCCGCGAATGTACTGCACGGAGGCCAGTACCGAGACGCCCGGACTCAAGTCGACATCACCGTAAAGCTCATAGCCGCCGAGCGTGGCCAGATGCGTGTTGGTCGCGATCAGGATCAACGCACCGGTCGGATCGGTCACACCGACCGACGAATAGGTAATATAGTCGTTGATGAACGAGTAGAACCCGGAGGCTCGTACGTGGACGGAGTCAAAATCACCTTTGAGCGAAACGTCAGCTTGGTAGTTGCGTTCGCGAGCCAGTTCCGGGCGACCGATGACGCGCGAGAATCCGTTCTGCATCAGGGCGAGGAAGACACCATCTGAATATCGCTCGGAAAGCGTCGGCGGACGCTGTGCTGCGGCAGCTCCGAGTTGTGCTGACCAACAATCAGTCAGTTGCACATCTTCGAGCATGTACAGCGAAAACATCTGATCCTTTTGCGCCAAGCTCTCCGGTGCGTCGAGCAGTGCCGTCTCAGGTCGCAATCCGTCGTAAATCTCGCCGGGCCCCTGAGCATTTGTCATGGCGATATCGACACGACCGCCCAAGGTGGTCTTGTAGAACGAATCGGACGGCAAGACGATTTCGGTGAACAAGCCAGGATCGGTCAGAGTCGACCTGGGTTGATTGGTGTAGAACTCGTTCAACACCGTCGGCACTCCCGTGCCGTTGATGTTATAGATTTCCGTCGTCTGCTGCTGCAGGTAACGGACGTCGGCTCCGACTCGGAGTTGACGATCGCCATCGTCCCCGTAAGTTCGCATCAGTCGAGCACCCGAGGACATCAAGTCGCCATTGGTGTTGCCGACGAAAGTCAGATCGGGGCTGCCCAGTTCATCGCTCAACGCCGACGTCACGCGATTGATGACGTTGTAGTTGGGGTTGCCGGGAAACGGTAGTTTGCCCGGTTTCAGCGTGTCGCCGTAGAATCGAGTTCGGTTGTACCAGCCGTCCAAACGCGTTTTCGAATTGGTTTCCCAGTCATAGCTGGTGTAGGTCGTGCTGAAGCTATCGGTTCCCATGTAGTTCACGTCGAAGAACTGCAGCGGGAATTCGGCGTTGGTCATATCCATGCGGTTGTAGCGGAGTTCAATCTTGGCATCGGGCGACAAGTTGAAGCCGTACTGTCCGAGGAAGTTCTGGCTGTGATAGCTCGCAGGGGTGTAAAGTCCGTTGCCGGCCTCGTAGTCCGAACCGGTGCGATTCGAGTAGTTGAAGATGTAGCCGTGGTTGGCATTACCGCCCATGAATGTTTGATAGCCATAGACTTGGCCACCGTTCGTGCGGGTGCTGAAACCGGTACGACCGTGCGTTTCCCAGCAGTCATATCGAGGCGTATCGACGGTCGTGATATCGATAAAGGCAAAACCAGGGCCCAGTCGAGCCGAGTACGGTCCCGGAATCACCTCGATGTTTTCGACCAGCGAAGGATCGAGCTTGCTCAGCATCGAGTCCAAATCATTTCGGACCGGCATAAAGTATTCGCCGTTCGCCTGGGCGTAGACCTGTCCGATGTGAAAACCGCGAACGCGGGGATCAAATGCAGCCACCGAACGTTGCTGCGAGCCAACCGATTGAATGTTCGGGTTATCAGCAATGAAGGACGCGAGGTCGGAATTGCCTGCAAGCGCGGCCTGATTGCCGCTGACGACGCCTGCGATGCCATCAGAGAAGTCAAGGGATCCGGCTTCGGATTCCGGCCTGGATTCGAATCCGATGGATTGCGAGAGTCGGTACTCGCTTGGCTGGTAAGGCTGAAAAGGCTGAGTGGCCAGGCCCTCCGTATCCGGCTCCTGAAATGCAGCGAGGTAGAAGTTCTCGCCAAGCAGTCGGGTTGTCCAAGGCTGGGACGCGACTTCGTCTTCGGCCTTAACCGGAAGTGCGGGCTGACCAAATAGACAAGTAGAAACGATCGATGCAATTGTGGCACGAAGCGCAAGCCGACGAAGTCGTCGCGACATGGTAATCCCTCCTTGGCTACCATTTACGGCGGTATTCCACGGTGCAGTTGGGTCTACGCAGTATCCGTGGAGTAATCCTTACTAGCTACAACTTCGGCACGACCGGATTCAAAACTTCAAACGGGAGATCCGGTAGATCGAAAAAAAATGGTACAGCCGGTACAGGCCGGACCTTTTTTCATGACGATGCGAGCGATCAGTCGGCGAAAGGATCAAAGAAGTTCTTTTGAAGGTTATCGAAGCCGCTCGCGTTGGGCAGTCCCGTGACTTTGCG
>JBJOLO010000818.1:0-3318 GCA_046045565.1 Planctomycetota bacterium
TCGAAACAAAAAGGCGACGCGGCATTCGTTGGTATGCCGCGTCGCCAGAATCGAGTCGGAATGCTGGAGTGGGAATACTCGTTAGTCACCCTGCATATCGATGCCCGGGTCGGGCAGGAAGCAGGATGCGATCAGGCCGATAACGTACACGGTCGTGGCGACGCCGGCGGCGACGTACGCGATTTTGGACGGGCCCGGTGCGAGCGGCACCCAGGCTTGTGCGGCGAGCGTCGTTGTCACCCAGGCCATCGACGTGCCGATCATACGGCCTCCGATGTTGTGCGCGAAACTTTCACCCGTGCCGCGTAGATGCACCGGGTAGACGGTTGGCAAGTAGTTGCCCCAGAAACTGTACTGCGCCACGGTCACCAAACCCGCGAGGAAGATTCCGACGTAGAGCAAATTCAGTCCGCTCACGGCGGTGTAGGCAAACACGAATGGCATCAGCAGCATGCCGGGCACGATGAACATGCGAATGAGTTTGCGGCGACTGAGCACGAAGACGGTGAGCACCGCGAAGACACCTCGCCCGATCAGTCCGCCGACTTCTTGAATCTTCGTCACGTTGGCGGCGTTTCCTTGCTGGACCTTGCTGGCGATTTTTTTCTGCTCGATCTCCAGTCGTTTTTCGATTGCTTCGTCCGGCTTGCCCGCCATTTCTTCGCGGATCTCGGCTTTCTTTTCGTCAGTCAATTCCTCGGCGACGGCAGCCTTCACTTGCTCCTTGACTTCAGGAAGCCCAGGCACGATCTGCGGGATCATTTGGATGGCGCCGAATGCGGCTCCAAAGCTGCAGGCGACCATGATTGTGCTGACGACGGTGGTGCGGAGAAGTTCGGGAGCGAACAATTCACCAATGCTCGGACGCCGCAAATTCCCCGACGCTTTCTTCTGCTGCCACGCAGGAGACTCAGGTAGAAACGGACGGATGAGAATTAAAGGAACGGCGGGGATCAGTCCGGACATCAGCGTATAGCGCCATGGGGCGTGGACGCCTTTGATTTCACCCAGGCTGCTCAGGAAGTCGGGCAAGCCGATTGCGGGAAGGTCCTTGCCGTAGGTGACTGCCAGGCCGTTGGCGACGGCGACCAGCAGTCCGCCGATCGACGAGAAGAACTGCGTGGTGCCCAGCACCTTTTCGCGTTGGGTGTGATCGGGGAACAGTTCTGCCAGCCAGGCCACGGCCGCGACGAATTCGACGCAGACGCCGATGAACACCAGGCAGCGCATGAACAGCAACATGTACATCGAGGTACTGTAACCAGCGAAGAATGCGGAGAAGGCGTAGAGCAGAATAGACCAGGTCAGCACACGGCGTCGGCCGAGCAGATCGGTAAGGTATCCGCCGAGCAATCCGAAGATGCCGCCCGCAAAAGCGGGAATGAAGAAGAGCCAGCGAATCCATTGCAGCGACTCGGGCGAGCCCGGGGCGTGACCGGCAAGTTCTTGAATGGCGGCCGGAAAGACCAGCGGCCCCATTAACAGTTCATAAATGTCGAACGCGAACCCGATCGCGGCGATGGTGCAGATGAGCCACTGGACGGAAGTCAGTCCCGGCTTTCGCAATTCGTTCATGAGGATGGCTTTCTAGTGCTGGATCAAACGTGCGCTGAATAAAACCGGCGCTGGATCAAACGAACCTGGACGCGTTTGGTGAGGCGTCAAATATGGGTCATGCGGGGCCGTTTCGTCAACTCGGAGCGACAATTTCCAGCAATTCGACTGCCGGGACACTGTTGCAATAAATCAATGCCGTGCGGCCGTAGCAGGTGGCTTGGGGATCGAGTGAGAACACTTGTTTCAGTTCGTCGCCCGGCTCGATTCGCCACAGGGAAAGCAGACGCACTTTGCGCAGCACGTTGTGCTCGATCAGGATTCGGCCGAGGGGCGCCGATTCACTTTCGATTTCCCGTCGCACCGCGTCACCGAGAAAACTCACATTCAGCCGGACAAGTCCGAATTGGACGACACGCTTGTCGGTTGTACGTCGCAGCAGGATTTTCCGAGCGTAATGCGAAGTGGTGGTGTGGGTCGCGAGCACTTCGACATCGACGCGGCTGTTGTGGAACGACTCCACCGCCACGGTCATGTGTTCGTCGTGTGCCAGAAGTCGTCGCGCGTAGTCAGGCAAATCGCCGGATGCGACCTCGGAGAACCGACCCAACTGATTGGGCTCGGTGTAGAACAGATCAATCAGCACGCGAAGGTCGGGGCTCATCGGCCTTTATTGGGGCACGCGGATGGAAACGAGGCTTATCGGCGGGGATGCGGCGGCGGGGGCAGGCTCGGGGGAAGGTTCAGCGGGCATCTCGAGCACGGTGTCGAGCAGGTAGAGCATCAATCGCTGTAGTGCGGCGGGTTGGATCTTCCGCGCGACGTCGGTCGCACGCTCGTGATGCTTTTCAATTAGTCGCATCGCCTTTTCGAACACGCCTGCTTCTTCGTACAGTTCTCGCACGCGTGCGACTCGGATGGCAGCGGAGTCTTCTGTGGCCTGGATCAGGCTCAGGAGCTCCGCTTGTTTCTCTGCGGGCAGGCCTTCCAAGGCGAGTGCCCACAGCACAGTGGGCCGGCCGCCGAGGATGTCGCCGCCGATAGCCAGCTTGTTGTGGTTGTCACCGCGCCAGTCGTTGAGATCGTTCAGAATCTGGAAGGCAACGCCCATATTTCGCGCAAAGTGGCGGATCGGTTCGCGGTATTCGTCCACGGGACCGGCCAGACGAATGCCCGAGAACAGGGCTGCTTCAAATGCGGGCGAGGTTTTCAATGCATAGATTTTCAGGGCGTCGAGCGGCGTGAGTCGCTTGTCGCCGGCGTCGCGCCATAGCAGTTCGGCGCCTTGGCCTTCCGATAACCGCAAATGCGCATCGGCGAGCCCATCCAGGATATCCGCAACGGTGTCGGCTCCCAACGTTTTCGACTCGCGGCTTACCAAGCGGTAGCCCATACCGATCAAATAGTCGCCCACGTTGATGGCGGTGGAGAGTCCATAGCGTCGATGCAGTGTTTCTTCGCCGTAGCGGAACCGATCGTCGTCTTCGATATCATCGTGGACAAGCGATGCCTTGTGGAACGTCTCGATCGACATTGCTGCGCGGCGGACGGCATCGGGGAACTTGGCGATGTGCTGAGCCCCTTGGGCGCCGGTTCCATGACCGCCGGTCAAGGCGTCATAGACGGCCAGCGTGATGAACGGGCGAGCGTACTTACCGCCTTTGCCGAGGAAGTCGTATGCGATCGCTTCGGTTCCCGAAATGGGGTCGCCGGGCATGCTGCCCGGCGATTCCAGACGCTTGGAACCTCGCACGCGCGGGGCGA
>JBJOLO010000823.1:0-6689 GCA_046045565.1 Planctomycetota bacterium
GTAGTCACGATACGGCCAGGCGTTAGGCCGCAATTTGTCCTTGTCATACCCGTGCGTATCGCCGTAGTGCACCACATCCAACCAATGACGGGCCCACCGCTCGCCGTACTGCGGTTGCTCCAGCAACGCGTCTACCAACCGTGAGTAGGCCTCGGGATCCCGATCGGACACAAAGCGTTCGATCGCCTCCGGACTGGGAGGCAATCCCAACAAATCGAAATACAGTCGCCGAATTAAGGTGCGACGATCGGCTTGCGGCGAAGGCCGCAGTTTTTGTTCCCGCAGCTTGGACAGGACAAATGCATCGATCGGATTGCGAGCAAAGCTTGTGTCTTCTTTGGCGATCGCCGGCGGCTCGGGGCGCTGGAGCGACTTGAGTGACCACCAGTCGCGATCAGCGGCCGGGCGTTCCTCGAGCACCAAACCTGCAGGCCATGACGCGCCGGCTGCAATCCAACTGCGAATCGCTTCCGCCTCGGCGGCCGTAAGCGGAGCGCCCGACTTCGGCATCTCCGGCTTTTCGCCACGCACTTGTTCCCATAACGGACTCTCATCCGGCTTCTTCGCCACCACAACAGGACCGCTCTCGCCGCCTTTTTCCAACTGCTCGCGAGACGTGAGCGACAAGCCGCCCTTGCGATCGATATCGTTGTGACAGCTCAGACATCGCCGCTCGAGAATCGGTGCCACCGTACGCCGAAATGCGTCTGCCTCGTCTGCTTTCGCAACCACACCGAGCGGCACGGTCGCAAGAAGAATTGCCCCAAACATCCCCGCGTAGCCGCCAGACATCAAGCTAACGAATTGTCGCTGCATCGGAACAACATCCTGGAAACATCGCGGCATGAGAACCGCTGCTGGTTTCTCGCTATGATACCAGCGAACGCCTCACAAGAAACAGCAAGGAACGAGCTTAAAACGGCGTCTCAAGGCGTATGCGAGGAAAAAAACTCCAGCCATTTTGCGAAGATGGCGTCCGGGATCGTGTTGGCACGTCGTGATTCCTCGAGCGTCTTCCCCCAATAGAATCCGAACCATCCGTCGGCATTCGCGCTGGATTGTTTCACGAATCGCTCGAACTCCTCCGTATCGCACTTCAAAGGAAACGTTTCCTCGATCACCAACGGCTTGCCGCACGCGAAACCGCGCAGAGTCTCGATGGCTGCCTCGACCTTGCCTCGCTCGGGATACAGATGCACACACAAGAAATCGACCTCCGGCACGATCGCGGCAGGCTCGAAACCCGAGGTCAGCCCCGGCTTGTTCAGACTCCAGTCCACCAGTCCAACGGTCACCAGGTGGTGCGTATCGACTTCGCGAATCGCCTGCACCAGTTGACGGGTCCATGCGCGTGCGATTTCCGGTCGCGGACGATTCGCCTGATCGAGCGTAATGAACTGCACAAAGTACTTGTCGCCGAAGGGCGGTCCGAGCCACTCCCTCGGCTTCCGCATGCCGCCTGGCACAACCGGTTCGTTCATCAGGTCGTAACAGAACACGGCGGGTGATGACTTGCAGCGTTCGGCAACCGCACGCCAGAAATTCGCTTGTGCCTGCCAGCGCCCGGCTTCATCAAGGTCGTCGTACCATCCTGGCACATCGCGTTGGTGATAACACCCCAGCCCGGTCAGGTCCACATAAAGTCGCGTACGCTCCGCCAACTGCAAAAGCTTCCCGAGTTGGTGCAGAGCCGCTGCATTCGGCTTGTCGACCGCATCCATGAATTTGCTGAATTGCAAATGAATGCGCACAGCGTTCGCGCCCAACGACTTCATCTCGCGAAAATCTGCCGCAACCGACTCCCACTCGCTATTCCAATAATCTTCCAATAGTCGATTGTCGCGATCGTGATCGTAATTGAACCCCCAAGGAGTAAATCGCTTGCCGTCAGTAACCGTCACGAATCCGCGGCCATCGTCGGAGACCCGAATTCGCGAAAGCGTTTTTGTCTCGACTTGCCCTTGAGCGAACAGTGGCTTGTCGCTGGTTGGCCAAGTCACCGCACAGGCAACGAACAAGAACCACATGGCGAGGGATGAGACGCACGCGCCAAGCTCGTTACGTGCTGGAAACTTCGTGCGTGAACCATCGCACAATGGTTTGTACTCGCACGAAAGAACGATCGCCGATTGGTTGCCACACGGCACCAGGAGTCGTCCGAATGCGACGAGGCTATCAGCCATGCTTCCCTGCTTCAGGTGAGATCAATCAAGCAAAACGGCTGGCGGAACATCGATCTTCAAGGTCGCGAGCCGGCCGCGACGCTCGATCAGTACCTCCATCGGTCCGGGCAGGGTGTTGATCCGCTGCTGGAATTCATCACCATTTTTAAACGGCTGACCGCCGACTGCGTAGATCCGGTCGCGTTCGCGAATTCCGGCTGAGTCCGCGGCCGAACCCGGAATGACGCTCAGCACCGTGACGGTGCCGGGCTCCGCATCGTCTTCGCGCCAGACCACCCCGACTCGAATCGGGTTCCCGTCGAGATTGCCCGTAACTTCCACAGGCACGGTCTGACCGCTGCGCATGACGGTCATCGAAACGGGGTTTCGGGCCGCCAGGATGTCGATGCGCAATTGTTCTTCGCTGCTTACAGGACGTCCGTTGAACTTGAGCAACTGATCGCCCACCAGCATGCCAACGCGAGCGGCAGCCGATCCGGGTTGAACGCTCCGCACGGCGATCGATTCGCCACTCCGCTCCCAGGTAATCCCCAGTCGCGGCCCCACGAGCGGCTGCGGTTTTTCGAATTGCTGACGGGCGGCCGGGTTTTCGTTTCGGGAAGCGACCCGGAACCCCGACGGTAATCCATTCTCCGCGATTTCATACGCCGTCGAGAAAAGAACCCGCCCGATTGCCTGAGCCCCCTCCGTATTGACCTTGTCCGCATCATCGCTCGGCCGGTGATAGTCGTCGTGCAGTCCGGTGAAGAGCATCAACACGGGAATCGATTGCGCATAGAACGTGTAGTGATCGCTGTTGGGTGTCATCTCCCAGGTGAAATCCATCTCTAATTGCGATTCATCATTTTTGTAGCTGAGCAGTTGTCGCAGGCCGCGTGAGGAACGCGTGCCGAATACTTCGACTTTCTGGTCTCGCAAACGACCGACCATGTCAATGTTGACGGCGAACACCATTTTCTTGTCGGTTGGCAGCGTCGAATTGGCGATCCAATGCTTCGAACCGAGCAACCCCTGCTCTTCGCCGTCCCAGAATGCGAAGAGGATCGATCGCTTAGGAGGCGTGGGCAGTCGCTGGAAGGCATCGATGATTTCGAGCAGGGTCGAGGTGCCGCTGGCGTTATCATCTGCACCGTTGTGAACAAATCCGTACGGTCCGAGGCTGGTGCGTCGTGTGCCATACCCGACATGGTCGTAATGCGCACCGATCAGAATCACTTCGCGTCGCAACTCCGGATCGCTGCCTTCGAGGATCGCCAGGACGTTTCGAAGTCCCGAGCCAAATTCCTGGAAGTATCCGACGCGGCCCAACGATTCACTTTTGTCGCCACAGGGTGCGAGCTTCGCCTTCTCGAAGGAGGTGGCCAGATAACCGCCGGCAGCTCGCCCACCGCGACTTCCCGCTTCGCGCCCTTCAAGCGAATCGTCGGCCAGAAAGTCGACGTGCGAGCGGATCTCGGATGACGTGATCGACTCCAGGGCGGCTCGCCAACTGTTTTCCTCGGCACGCGCAATCGGGGCGGGCGGCAGCAACGAGGCCGCGATCCCGGCCATCGCAGCCGGAATGGCCAGCAGGATCGAAACGTACGGCAAAAAGCGAACGCGAGCTTGCATGCGGAGAATCCTCAAAAAAACAGGCGATACGCTGCAAATATAGCTTAGAACCGCGAGATGGACTTGCAGGCAGCACAGGGATTCTGCACAATCAAAAAGACGCTGCGACGGGGGAGGATCCCTTCCAACGCGGTGCACCGGAGAGGTGGCTGAGTGGTCGATAGCGCCGGTTTGCTAAATCGGTGTAGGGGTAACACCCTACCGCAGGTTCGAATCCTGTCCTCTCCGCTCAAAAACCCTGGTTTTCCCAGGGTTTTTCGCATTTTTGGCCAGTGCATTTGGAGTTCTGTGGCGCCTATGCAACTCGGTGCATGGCGCCTGCGGCGTTGCTTTTCGCGTCGCGCACCCCAAATCGAGTCGCTTTTCGAGTCGCGCGAGTCGTCAAAACATTGGGTTTTTGCTTGGCCCAGTCTGGCACCGATCCACGCAGGTGGAGGGAGTCGGATTCGAACTAGCTTGGACTTTGGACCTGGACCTGCATAACGCCGGTCGATCAGGACGCAGAAACCGAGGCATTTGGACGTTACAGAACGGGTTCTCTCTGACTGAGACCATGATGGCAACTTCATAACCGACTCTGCATGAAACCGATGCGAACTCTCACTGGTCTGCTTTTTCTCTTGTTCATGTTCGGTCGCGAGACGCATGCGTTTCAGGATCGCGTCCGGCCGGCAAACGACGAGGTTCGCGCCAGCAAACCTGTTTTCTACTACCTTCCCCTTCAGAGTAGTGTTGCGGAAGCCAACGCAACAAAAGGCGGTCTTCCACCGGATAGTAAGCAATGGACTGCGGTGGCGACACGCGGCGTTCGGTTCATCGATACGGCTGACGAAATCTCGGCTACTTCAGCCGTCTTTGATGGAATGAATCTTGTCGAATTGGACGGCTCAAGCAGGTTGGATAGCCAAAGCCTATCGGTCGAGTTCTGGTTTCGTAGCGATCAGGCTTGGGATGCCAAGTATTGGCCGGGAAGCGCGACTCTGGTCAGCAAGTTCACCAGCGGTTGGGCATCAGGCGATTGGGGCATCATCGGCGGGAGCTTGAGCGATGGGGTTAACGAAGGTCGCATTCTGGTCGGCGTTGGTCCATCCGGTGGTGGAGATGTTGTTTTGGCATCACCGCGAGGTCTCAATGACGGACGGTACCATCATCTGGTGTGGACTCGCAGCAGAACCGGTGAAAACGTCTTGTTTATTGATGGAAATGTCGTAGACCGTGCGAAGGAGAACGCCGGGTCCATCCTCAACGCCCGCCCGATACAAATCGGTGGCGAGAGCTGGGAGAAAGGTGGTCGTTACTTCCGCGGTGCCTTGACAGCGATTGCGATCTACACACATGTACTCAGCGAGGAACGAGTGCGCGTGCATTACCATGCGGTAAAAGTTGCGCCGCATCTTCCCCCGACAGTTCATCGCAAAGTGGATTTCGTTACCGATATCAAGCCACTGCTTCGAACGTACTGCTTCGACTGCCACGGCCCGGGCCTTGATCAAGGTGGGTTTTCGATGGCAACGCGGGCACAAGTGCTCGAGGGTGGAGAGACTGGTCCTGGAATAATCGTTGGCAACAGCATCGCTAGTGCATTGGTCCATCGGATTTCCGGGCTCGATCCGGAGCAATCTATGCCCCCGGATGGCGATCGCATGTCGTCCGAGGAAATTGGATTGATCCGTGCTTGGATCGATCAAGGTGCCGTATGGCCGGCGAGTGAGGAAACAGCTGATCCTCGCACTGAGCGTTACCGATCCCATTGGGCATTCCAACCCTTGCGGCAACCACCGTTACCAACACCCATCGATTCCTGGTATGCGAATTGGATCCAAACACCCGTCGATCGGTTTATCGCTCCGCCAATTGAAAAAAGGGGACTCGAGCCCGCGCCGGCCGCTTCTCGATACGAGTTGCTCAGGCGAGTTTACTTTGATTTGACAGGACTGCCCCCATCTCCTGATCAAATTCGAGCGTTCATGTCGGACAACCGGCCCGATGCATACGCTCAACTCGTCGACGAGTTACTTGGGTCAAACGCCTACGCCGAGCGATGGGCGAGGCATTGGCTCGATGTGGTGCGTTATGCAGATTCAGGTGGCTTCGAAACCGATATTCTTTACGAACAGGCATGGCATTATCGAGACTATGTCATTCGCAGTGTCGCCTCCAACAAACCAATCGATCGGTTTCTCATGGAGCAGGTTGCCGGCGATGAACTTTGGCCGGAAGAAAAAGAATCGATGTCGGAGGCAGTCGCTCTATGGACGCTGGGACCATGGCCCAATGCGCTCGACCAATACCCAGAGATGCTCGAGTATGTACGACGCACCGACCAAGTCTCGACATTTGGGGAGGCGATGCTGGGTTTGACCGTCGGCTGTGCCAATTGCCACAATCATAAGTACGACCCGATCAGCCAGCGGGATTATTTTGGACTGGAGGCGATTTTCGCGGCCAGCGAAACCTGGGATCGCAATACCAATAAAAAAAGCTGGGGGAGAGGCGAACGGAATCACTATCGGATCCTGCGGCACGCATCGAGTCCGACGCCGATCCGTCTTCTTCGGCGGGGGGAATTGTCAAAACCCCGAGGGCTAATCGCACCTTCGACCCCGGCGTTTTTCCCGGGAGGAGGGGAATTTCCCAGCGGCAATGAGGAGAATCTTCATCGCCGCGCGGAGCTGGCGAAATGGCTGGTGGCTCCCTCGAATCCATTAGCCGCACGAAGTTTCGTCAATCGCGTGTGGCAGTGGCACTTTGGACGTGCGATCGCAGCAACTCCCAACGACCTGGGACTCAAAGGAGCCACGCCGACCCATCCAGAACTGCTCGATTGGTTGGCCTTTGACTTTCGCGAAAGTGGCTGGGACCTGAAGCATTTGCACCGCCGGATCCTTCTGTCAG
>JBJOLO010000827.1:0-14172 GCA_046045565.1 Planctomycetota bacterium
GTTGTCCGTTGCAGCTGAGCGTGCAAACGTTTTTCTGAACGAGCACGCGCCATGAGTTCCAATCAGCGACTGGCTTCTGCAACTCGGGTACGGCCATTCTCGCCTTCCCCAACCCGCCGATCATGCCGGTCGGGCTGGCGTTGTAACCGCCTTCGCCTCGATTGTACCTCATACGGTCGTCAGAGCGATCGCCTCGGTACAGGCGGTGCGATGGAGGAGGCTAGAAAAGGATCCGAATTGTTGTCCAATCCGACCTTGCGGCCCATTAAGGGCCTTTTTATCGATTGACCATGTGGCGATGGCCATCGAAATTGTGAACGTCAAGCGACGGGGATACTGGGAGCGTTTTGGTTAGGCTTGCCCGAACTTTCCTGGAAATTGCGTTGACCCTTTTGGAGCGATCCTTAGAATTTCGCTTCGGGTAGTTGGGCAACGCCTATGATTCTTCGCCGTATCGGCAACGAAATTCACGTCACAACGCCCGCGAAGCTAAACCTTTTCCTGGAAGTGCTTGCGCGGCGCTCGGACGGCTATCACGACGTGCAAACCGTCATGGTGGCAATCGACCGGTTCGACTCCGTGTGCTGTCGAGCGAGCTCGACGATGGACCTGGAGGTCGAATGTGCCTGGGCACCCGGCTTGACCTCCCAGCCGCAAGGGGCAGCGGGATCCGCATACGACGTCTTGCCGGCGTCTGCAGACAACCTCGTCGCCAAGGCGTTGCGAAAGCTGCGCGATCAATCCGGCAGGCGGGACGGGCTCCATTGCCGGATCACCAAACGAATTCCTTCGGCCGCGGGATTGGGTGGCGCATCGAGCGACGCAGCCGCAGCGCTATTGGCAGCAAACGCATTGTGGGGTAGTCCGCTTTCGGGCGAAGATCTGGAGCGGTTTTCGGGGGAGTTGGGCAGCGACATTCCGTTTTTTGTGAGGGGCTCGCGGGCTGCGGTCGCACGCGGGCGCGGCGAGCAGGTGGAGCCTTGTGCCTGTCCCGCGATGTTGCACGTGGTCGTGGTCCGGCCACCCGAAGGATTGTCGACCGCCGCCGTCTACCAGCGGTGCAAACCGGCTGAAGTGCCGGTATCCGCCGAGCCGCTGTTGCAAGCCATGGCCTCCGGTGATGTCGTGGCGATGGGCAGGTCGTTATTCAATCGGTTGCAAGAGCCGGCGTGCCAGCTGTCGCCGTGGATCGAAAGGTTGCAGCGAATCTTCGCAGGATTGCCTTGCCTCGGGCATCAGATGAGCGGCAGTGGTTCAAGTTATTTCGGGCTCTTCCGCAACCGGTCGATGGCATCGCGCGCAGCGCAGTTCCTGCGAGGACGGCAAGTGGGCGCGGTGTTCCAGGCAACGGCTGCGATCGGCTTCGAGTCGCAGGTGGGAAGGACGAGCCGAAGTGGCGATGGAGTTGGGCAACGCGGCAGGCTCGCAAGTCACCTATAGGAAATCGGCTCCTGGCCTATCGAATACGAGGACGCTGCTGGCGAGTTCTGGAAGCGAGTTGGAGAAGGCGGGTTTGGCGCGGAGAGCGGTCCCGTGCGATGAACTGGCATGGATCGAAAACGGAGTCAGTCTATGCAAATCACGGAAGTGCGAATCAAGCTCGTGGGCCATTCCGAGGACCGATTGTTGGCGTTCTGTTCGATCACCTTCGATTTTGCGTTCGTAGTCCGCGACTTGAAAATCATCGAGGGCACGCAAGGGTTGTTTGTGGCAATGCCCAGTCGCAAGATCACAGCGCCTTGCTTTAGTTGTGGTTACAAGAATGCGCTGCGGGCGGCTCACTGCAATCGGTGCGGAGTCGATATTCGCGACATGAGCGACCCGCGCGGCGACGAGGGCCGGCGATCGATGTATGCCGATATCGCCCATCCGATCCATGCCGACTGTCGTGACATGATCGAGCGGGCGGTGCTGGCCGAGTATCACGTGGAGTTGGAGCGGGCGAAAAGTCCTGAATATGTCTGTCGGTATGATCAAGAATACCGGGTTGAAGACATCCACAAACGGGAGACGACAATCACGACGATCCGCGGCGATGAGTCCGGAGTGCCATCGTCGCCGTCCCCCATTCCGGCCGATGCAAAACCTCGCGATGTCTTCCCCGGGGCGCCTCACTATCGGGGTAGTCCGGAGCGTTTGAACGCCGGCCACAGTGAGACTCATCGCGATGAAATGACCGGCGGCGCCCGGCCGACGCCCCCGTCGCGACGCAATCCCGACTTTGGCAAAGGGATTTTTTGATTTGCCGACGAAGGTTCGCCCTCGCAATCTTGAGGCCGCAGCCGCTGCTTTCTCATGGCCCGCCCTTGCTAGCATCGTTGATCTGCAGTCGTGGCATGAGAATCGCTGACGGAGCGTAGTGCGTCTTTCTGCCTTTTTTTCGCCGTGTATTTCAGTCGGCTCTTTCCGAGTTTCGCACGTCGACCATGCTGTCAACGCGGGCGAGGGTTCGTTGACGGAGCAACGCCTCGGTGGTTCGACGAAAATCCGCGGTTGGCGATCGAGAGTCGGGGTTGCGTGGGGGCCGTTCGGGAGCAGGTTGATGAACCGCACTATCGCCGTCGAAACAGGGTAGCTAATATTGAAAACCTGACGGATTCTCAAAGAAACAGACGGTTGGTGCATGAGTACTTTGCGGTATTGGACGGCGGGGGAATCGCACGGCAAAGCCTTAGTGGCGTTGGTCGATGGATTTCCCGCAGGCGTGACGATTGACACGTCGGGTATCGACGCCGAACTGCGGCGTCGCCAAGGCGGCTATGGTCGTGGTGGGCGACAGCGGATCGAGACAGACCGCGTGGAGGTTCTGACCGGGGTTTGGCAGCAAACGACGTTAGGAAGTCCGATCGCCTTGCAGGTGATCAACAAGGATTACAAACTCGAGCGTCTCACGGAATTGGCTCGACCTCGTCCCGGCCACGGCGACCTCACGGGCGCGATCAAGTACTTGGGATCGATTCGCGGGGTTTTGGAGCGGGCGAGTGCTCGCGAGACCACCGTTCGTGTTGCGGCCGGAGCACTCGCAAAACAATTGTTGACGATCTTCGGGATCGAAACATTCGGTTACGTGGTAGAACTGGGCGGTGTTGCCATTCCTGCTGTGTCCGGGACCCTGGCCGAGCAGCGTGCGATCCGCGACCAGAGCAGCATTTATTCGCTCAATCCGCAGATTGATTCCGAGGTGGAGCGTCGCATCGACGAAGCGGGAAAGGCCGGCGACACGCTCGGCGGAATTGTGGAAGTCCGCGTGGAAGGGCTGCCCTTCGGATTAGGCACGCACGCGCAGTGGGATCAAAAGTTGGATGGCCGACTCGCTCAAGCGGTGATGGCGGTGCAGGCGATCAAAGGTATTGAAATCGGCTTGGGCTTCGAGGCCGCTCGACGGCGCGGTTCGCAAGTACACGATCCGATTCAGTTCGACGCATCACGCAGCCACGAGTCGCATTTGGGCTATGTTCGGCCGACGAATAATGCGGGGGGGCTCGAGGCCGGGATGACGAACGGGCAGCCGTTGGTGGTGCGAGCGGCGATGAAGCCGATCAGCACGTTGGCTCAGCCGCTGGAGTCGATCAATCTGGAAACGAAGCAGCCGGAGGCAGCGTCCTACGAGCGCAGTGACGTGTGCGCCGTATCGGCGGCGAGTGTGATCGTCGAGAACGTCGTGGCTTTCGAGATGGCTCGGGCACTCGTGGAAAAATTTGGCGGTGATAGCGTGTTGGAGATGAAGGCCCGCTGGGCAGGGTTCATGGAATTGGCGCGTGGGCGATAGGATCGTTCCACCAAGCCACGGATGGAATTGCGGATGTACGAACGGATGCGACGTCTGGCATGCCGATGGTCGTGGGCAGCGCTTTGTGTTTGCCCCACGATTCTGATCGCAGCTTGGTGTGCATACCGCCACACGCCGATCCAACGCGCGCAGGCGATTCGCGGTTGGCAGGAGGCCGTTTCCCATCGAACGGGCTTCGAAGTCGTGCTCGGCGGTGTGCGCGAAGCAAGGCCCCGGCACGCGCAGTTTCGCGAGTTGCAATTCGTCGATCCGGAAACCAGCGTGCCGGTGTTGCGTTGTGACTTGTTGGAAACGGCCTGGGATGACGATCGATGCGTGATGCTCGCGCATCATGTTGAGGCCTTGCAGGAATCGCTGCCTGAACTGCTGCGGCAATTGCACGAGCGGATCCTTCGCGGGACGAAACAGTACTCGAGTCGAGTGGAACTGATCATCAAGCAGCTTCGTCTGCCTTCTGCCTCAGCCGAATTGGCTCTGGAGGATTTTCAGGCGACATGGTTTTCCTCGGATGCCGGACCGCGTGTCGATGTGGAGTTTCGACGCAAGGATGCGGGGTCGAGCGAACCGGTTCGCATCGCGATCCTGCGAGACCGTCAACACCATCCACCGCTGACGAGTTGGACCCTCGACTCGAGCGGAGCCCCCCTGCCCTGCTCGTCCTTGCGGTCGATCCTGCCGTCGGTCGAATGGCTGGGCGAGGATGCCACCTTTCAGGGAATTCTCTCGGTAACGCATGCGGAGGGAGGGCCCGAGGTGATCGTGCAGGGACGGCTTTCGAAGGTGGATTTGGACGCCCTGGTTTTTCAGCCCTTTTCCCAGCGATGTACCGGCTTGGCGGAAGTCGTCTTGAATCGCGTCGAGTGGCGGGCCGGGAAAATCGCCGAGGCGGCGGGAGAAATCGATGCGCGAGATGGCGAGATCGGCCGATCATTAATCATGTCGCTGGCATCCCCCTCGGGGTTGCGACTCGAACGAGTGTCTCGCTTGGAGCGGGCTGCGGAAACGCGATTCACTTACCGGCAATTGGCGTTCGGTTTTCGGTTAAACGGCGCAGGAGTCTTGATCCGCGGAAATTGCCAGGCGGAACGGCCTGGCGTCGTGCTGCGCGATGGCTCCGGGCCCCTCTTGCTCGAAGCGGGAACCGCTCCGGTGCCGCTGGCCGGATTGCTGCGAACGCTGCAGGGTGAACGTGGCACGGTCGTGCCTGCGAGCGCAGAGCTCGACGAATTCTCCCGCATCCTGCCCGCCGCCATCAAAGAGCCGGGTGCGACCACCAGTTCCATCTCCAATGGAAAACGCGGGTAATCAGCCTGCGAGCTTCCCGATTTCTAAGATCCCGGCAGCGGCTTGCGACTCACTGAAGCGAGTTCGTCCAACCGGGATTGGCGTGAGATTCAGGCTTGGCGTCGAGACAGATCAGCTCCGATACGGATCAGCTTCGATACGGATCAGCATGGGCGACGGCGCCGTTGCTCAGCAGGCCAGCGACTTCCCATCACGCGGGTGCGGAATGGGATAGCAAGTCGCCTGCCTTACCCCGCGCCCGCGACGCCGGATTGCTTGTTCGCCAAGGCGCGGAAACTCCACCAGGCGAACTTGGGCAGGCATCCGATCGCCACCAGCAGCAATTGCGAAATCACGAACAAGGCCAAGTACCGCAACCGGCCTTCGGTGAAGCCGTACGAGTGCAGTCCGATTCCCAATTCGTTGACGCCGAACCAGGACCATGCGGTGACAATGTTACCTACGACCGAGAGTACCGCCACGCCTCGCTCGCGGACCATTCCGTCCCATCGCGCGTGCAGGATGATCGCGTTCCAGATGACGATGATCAGTGCACCGTTTTCCTTCGGGTCCCAGCCCCAGAAGCGTCCCCAGGAATCATCGGCCCATAATCCACCCAGGACCGTGCCGACGAACGAGGCCAAGGTGGCGAAGCAAAGGATGCCGTAGATCATCGATGCCAGGGCTTGTCCGAGCGTCAATTCGCGATTGCCGAACCTGCCCAACGACCGCTGCATGATCGGCGTTCCCATGCCGCCGAGTACGTACAGGATTCCGAGCAAACCTGCGGCAAAGGTTGCCGAGTATCCAAGCGAGATCACGACGACATGGGTGGCGAGCCAGAACTGGGTGTCGAGCACGGCTTGCATCACGGTGACCGTGTCGCCGTCGTTGGAGAGAAAATGACCGATGAGCAATGTGCTGCCACCGGCGATGGCTGCGATCGCATTCCCCATGCCGATCTTGAAGAGGCATTCCAGGATCAGCCCGAGCAACACGATTGCCCAGCCGATGAACACAGCGGACGAGTAGAGGTTGGTAATCGGCGGCCTGCCGGAGATCTCCATTCGCTGCCAAAGAGCAAGGGTGTGGAGCGCGAAAGTGCCGACCACAAGCCAGAACGAGGCCGCGCGGACCGGACGCATCCAGCCCAACGGCGCGACGGCCCACCCGAGCAGCGTGACGACAAGGGCAATCGTGTACAAAATATTCGCATGAAGGAACGGCGAGAGTGCGTTGAAGAACGATTCATAGCCGGTGCCGCGACGTGGCATTTCGAACGGCGGGTTCTTATCCAGGGCGGCCGTGAAGCGGAGCACTTCGTTGTTGAACTCCCTCGCGTTCTTCTGGCGATAGGCATCCAGGATCGTTGCCAACGTGACAACGGACTCGCTTGACTTCACTTGATCGGCAGGGATGACCTGCAAGCTACTGAGAATCTTATCGCGGTAGGCATGGTTCCAGGCGGAAGCATAGGTGATCCAGTGGCGGTCATCGGAGACCGGGATCACGCGAGGCGGCGGCGGATTGAGCCGCTGCATACGCGAATCCACTTCATCGACCAGTTGCAGTTGGCTGCGCAGGGTTTCAATGACTTTGCGTGCCCGCTCCGGATCTTGTTGCACCAGTTCGGGCGAGGGCAATTCGGGGAAACGCAGCGGCCGGAACGACTCGCGCAAGGCCATGTAGGCCTGAAGACGCCCCTCCAGTTGCACCAGTTTCTTATCGAATGTTCCGAGTTCCTTAGCGTTGCGCTGCCGGATCTGTGCGAGTTGCGTTTCGAGCCGGTCGATGTTCTTGCCTAGCTCCTCCACCGAGTAGCGGAAGAATCCGGGACGAGGTTCGAGTTGCAGCAAGTCGAGCACTTCCGGATTATCGATGCGGAAAACCTTGTGCTTGTCGGCGTCATCCGTGTCCGCGATGACATCGAGCAACCAGCGAATCGCCGGTTGCCGCGTTCCCGACTCGTCTTTGAACGACTCCGAATTGGAAATGATGCGTAACGAATTGCGGGCCAGCGTATCGAGCGGCTTGACTCGACCGTGGTCGGCAACCGGCAACTGGCCGAACGCGTAGAGATTCATCTCATTCGCGGCATAGGTCGGAGGTCGGGAGATGCGAGCAAAATAGAATCCGCAGATCGCCAGCACGACCAGGGGTATCGCCCAACTGGACCAAGAACCGGTTGGCGTTGTTTGTGGCGTCGGTGCGGCGCGACGCGATGTGTTCTTCGCCGCAGCCGGCTGCGTGGCCGCGACAGCCGCTTTGTTCGCCGGCGCACTTTCGGTCAATCGCTGGAGGTATCGCAACAGCACCACACCGAAATGAGCCAGCATGCCGGTGGCCACAATCATGCAGGCCACGTAAGGGATCATCCATCCCGAGTTGCGGACAATTTGCAGCGTGGTGATTTCCCGGCCGCGGAAGATGTTGTAACCGCTTTGGTAGAACGTTTCGTTGGCGTAACGCAGAGGATTGTTCATCGAGATCGTAATGTTCTCGCGATCCACCTCGCGACTGGTGTCTTGCAGATGGATCGTCGAGGAGTAGTTGCGCGGCGTGGAGGTGCCGACGTAATCATCCTTGCGGACGTCCAGCAAACGAATCGTGTACGGCTTGTAGTTGCGTTCGAATCGCAGCGTCAAATCGTAGTCCTGACCATCGACGGTCACGGCTGCATCGAGATCGATAAAACCGCCGGTAGGGCTGCGATAGGCGGCTTGCGAAAGCAGGAACGTGCCCAGGTCTTCTTTTGTCTTGCGATTTACGAGTTTGATGTAGGCACTCGATTCATCCACTTTGCTGTCGCTACTGGCGCCTGCTGAGGCCGATTGCTCGATCGCCATGACCTCGAGGCCGCGCCCGGCGTTCGCTTTATTTTCCGCCGATTTGTCGGCAGGTTGAAGCGACGAATGTTCATAGCAGGCGACCACTTCGATGTCGAACGGCAGTTTGTCGTCCGAGATCATGCGATCGGTTGCGAACTTGGTAAAGTGCCCGGCACGGATCAGTGGAATGGCAGTGACGCGGTCATCTTTGCCGTGCCGTTCCATGACGGCCAGTTCCACGCAACGGATGTCCTGCGCGTAATTGATCGTTTCGCCTTCCGAGACGATCATCTGTTCTTCGGTGTCGTACTTCGACACGTAATACTGACCGTACATCAACAGGCCGATACCGGCGTGCAACAGCACCACGCCCGCTCGTTTCGCGAACAGCAGATAGCAGCCGGCCAGCAGCACCAGTGCGGCGACTTCCCCTTGAAGAAGTTGCCAGAGGATGCGCATACCGGCCGAATCGACTCCCCAGCCTTTTGCGTAGCCTACAGCCAGCCCTAGGCCAATGACGGAGGCGACGGCCCAACTGATCCAAGCCTCGATGTGCCGTTTCCATTGCTGCAGGTAGAAGCCGAATACGGCGATGCCGGCAATGCCGAAAATCGTGGCGGCGAGCGTAATCGTGCGGAGCGTTTCCCAACTCATCGGCGGTTCGGCTTGCAGGCCGTCGCTGTTGTGGCCCCGGAGAATGACCCAAGCGGTGATCAAGGCACCGAGTGCAACCAGTGCCGATCCGGCAGGCAGGCGCCAGTCGCGTACGTGGGCTTTGAAGCGAACGAGGTGTGCCGTGAGCAGATTCAGCATCATCAGCAGACCGAGCGTTGCTCCGCCGGGAAACCAGAAACCGCCGGTTACGTTTTGTCGCTCGGGAAACCACGCCGTGGGAAAGAAAATCTGCAGCGGCACCAGAACGAACCACGATTGAAAATACTGTCCGACAACGCGCCAGACGCCCATGCGATCTTGAGCGAGTGTGCCGAAGAGAACAAGCAGCAGCGAGAGAGAAAGCAACGCTACGGTCAATTTCAGCGATGCCAGCGGGGCGAGCAATTTCAGGGTCGTTCCAAGCAGTGAGTTGTTCGCAGCGCGTGCGTTGCGAGTACTGTTATCGCGGGTGATTTGCTTCGAAATCGATTCCGTCGCCATAGTCCTACCCTTCAAAACGAATCGACTGGACAAACGCGTCGAAGTTCGCTTGTTCTTGTTTTGCGGCCGCAGCATCGCCGCTGAGTTTAATGAACCAGGTTTGACCGCCATCGTTGAGGATGGCTGCGAAAATGGCCTGGGGCGGGTTGCCGTTTTCGTTCATCAATTCGACGATCACCACGGGTCGCTTATCCACGGTCAACGAGCGACTGCTGTTCTTGATTTCGTCCGCCGATGCGGCCGGCAATTGGATTTGGCCTCGCCAGCGATTCACGTTCGCCACCAAATCTCCCCCGGCGGGCGTGATGGTGATCGTCACCGATCGCCCTTCATGCTGGGCCTGAAACGCGGCGACACTGAGCGACGTACCCTGCGCCGGTTTCCAATCGCTTGGGGGCTGGAACTGGAACGGGGATTTTGGCTTGGCAGTCGAGCGTGGTGCGGTTGGCGGGGCCGACGGAGCATTGCCCCCGGCCATCATCGGCGGCATTCCGCTGCCGGCTCCGCCGCCCGTAGAGGACTTTCCGGAATAGTTCACATAAAGCACGGTTCCGCCAGGTGCTTCGAGCTTTTCGGTTTCGGTGTCCAGTTGCGATTCCTCGATCGGCGCCAGGCTCAATTGGCCGCGCCAGCGATTCAGGTTGCTTAGCGCAAACGCCGCCGTGTCGCCGGGAATCTGCAGTTCGCTGACCGTTAATTCGAGCGATTTCGGTTCGGCAGGGATGGAAATCGTTTTGTATCGGAGGGGGCTGCTGGATGCGATTTCCTTCCAGCCGTCGGGCAGTTTCCATTGCGGGCGACCCTCCGCGGAAAAATCGACACTCCGCAAGAATGCCTGGAACGGCTCGGCCAACGGTTCAACGATCCGATCCGGGCCGGAAACCTTGAAAAACCAACCTGTTTTGTCGTGAGCCAGAATACCGCCCAGCATGCGGGTCGGGATCGAAGGAGGTTCCGGCGCACTTTCCATACGCTCAACGGTGTAGTGGCGTATCTGGTCGCGTTCCGAACATGCGGAGAGGTGACCTGCGAGCAACAACCCGCAAATCAGGCGATAACTCCAGTGGGAGAACGGATTCATTGCTGCAGCCATACGGTAGGGTTGCCGGGGTGTGGGAATTCGCCCCTCGAAACCAAGCGGGACGTTGGCCTATCAGTGCATTGCCCTGACGCGCGTGGGCAAGCTACGGAATTATAGCCCGCTAGGTGGCCGGCAGAACAGATGCCCGAGTTCGCATTCGGCTTGCGAGGAACATCCGGCTCAGATCGAAAAGCAGCAAACGGGGGGGCAAAAAACTATTGCCTGCGTTGACGGGGTGCCCATTGGTTTGGTGCGAGCGCGTCCCGTGTGCTTTCGCGTGGCGTTGTTCGTGATCCCGGGTCCAGTGCGGAGGGTGATGAAGGTGACGGACGTCGGCCTTCCGCCAGAAGATTGGGGGCCTCGTCGTGTACCACGGCCAGTTGCTTTTCCGCTTCCGCCAATCGCTCGGACAGTCGATTCCGTTCGGCCTGCAGATCTTCGATCTGCCGCTGCTGACTCACCACCTTGCTCATTACTTCTTTTTTGTCCGACTGGCACTGCGAAAGTTGCGACGGCTGGAAGAGACCGCAGCCGGCCAGCGAGAAACACGAACCGAGCCAAGCGAGTCGAATCAGGGCTCGCGCGTGGCGACGCACCGAGGCTCGATGAGAGGTCGTACGTTCAAGTCTTTGTTGTCGCATGATTCGACTCCTTTCGAATCCCGCATCGATTCGCTAGGCGAATCGAACCGTCGCGTGCTGTCGGCAACGTAAGTTGTCTACTGCAACTTAAACATGGCCAACACGCTGTCCATAATCGAGGTGCTTAGTCCGCTGGTTTGATCAAAGGCCCACATGTTCCGCATCACATCGAACATCAGCGCTCCGCTGAGCAGCAGCGAAAACAACGGCAGGACCAACAGCAACACTTCCCAAATTCGGTAAGGCGCTTCCACAGGCTGCGACACCGCGTAGGGCGACGGCATGTTCATGGTCGCCATCATGCCCGGGCTGGCAGCCCCCATTCCCGTGAGAGCTTGGCCCATCGCATCCGCCGGTTCGGCAGCCAGCATGTCGACGGGTTGCAGGTCGGCAGCTTGCTCGAAGGCAGGTGCCAACGCTGTTGCAGCATTCTCGTCGAACGCTTCGGAATCCTCTAAGGCGATGACCTGGGAACCACTGTCTGACGATTCATCCGAGACGCTTTCATCCATCGGCGTCAACAAAAAGTCGTCTTCGGCACGCAAATCCGACTCACCACCCAGCAGATTGCTGGAAGGGGCCGGCAGGTTGTCATCCTCCGGCAACTCCATGCCCGCCGAGGATCCGCCCAACTGCAACGGTTCTTCACTCAACGAAAGGCCGCTGTCGGCGGGGTTGGCCAAGTTGATACCGCTGCCGGCAGGATCGAGCGAAATGTCGCTGCCTTTCCCGCCGACTTCGCTACCGCCCAATACGAGTTCGTCGCTGTCTTCGAGGCTCAACGCGGAATCGTCTGCTTTCGCGAGAAGTTGAGACTTGTCCAGTTCCAGGCTGTCACCCGACGAGGAAATTTCAATATCGCCGGTGCCGCTACCGGACGTGTCCAGTTTCAATTCCGAACCCGAGAACACGTCGGAGTTGTCGCTCTTGAGCAGGCTGCTACCCGATGCTGCCATATCGATGCTGCTCTTACTGTCGCCGAGCGTGATGTCGCTTTCGGATGGCGAAGAGTCGTGTGGTTTCTTGCGGCCGATGATGGTGCTGGATGTGGTTTCCGGAGACTTGCCGAGTGCTTCCTCCGAGACCAGTATCGAGATCGAATCGGCTTCGCTACCGGAGTCATCGTCGCCCGATCCGGTTGGCATCAGGTGATCGAAGGTTTCGTCGAACTGTGAGCTGTTGGGTTCACCACCGCCTCCACGCTCGGCCAACACGCGATCAATTTCCTCCTGCTTGAATTTCCAACTGGCTCCATCACGGTAGCCATGGATTTCGCCCCGCTGGCGCATCTCCATCAGTTCATCCGACGAGACACCCAGGATTTTTGCGGCCTCAGGAAGTTCAACCAGTTTGCCGGCCATCGTTCAACCTTCTAGCGGTGGTCAAGGAGCGATCGAATCTCCTGCGGCGATGGACTGCCACCGTTAAAGTCATCCATCTGCAGGTCGGAGTGCACGTTTCGCACACTCTTGAGCGCTAACTGCCCGGTTCCTCGCGAAACCTGGTAGACCGCAATCGATCGCGCTCGCAAATCGATCAGGATCAACTGTTGGGAACCGTCGGCCATGTCCGAGGACAAGGCCATCATGTCAGTCGCAGTCGCCACTCGATTTCCGGAACCCGACGCATTGCGTTCGGCGTTCAGTTCCGTTCGAGGCCCGGCTCCGCCTGAGCTTGCAATCAAGGTGACGATCGCTACCGCGAGCGCCACCACGAGCGGTCCCGTGTTGATCCGCATTCCTGCTCTCCTGGTGGATGCGAAATCCGGGACCCTTAGATTCATTCTAAAAGCCCGGAATTCCAATTCAAGACTTCTCTTAAACCAAAATGGGCGGGGAGTTTAAACGCGGACTGGGTCGGAAGGCAAGGTCGGATTGTGGTTGCCCGGGGGGCGAAAAGGGCTACAATGCCGCGGTCGCGCCGGGTCTGGACCCCGGCCAGCTGCGGCTCATTCTGCTAAAGGATCCCCATTTGTGACGATCGGCGTGCTCGTAAGCGGGGGGCTGGATAGCGCCATCCTGGTAGGACACCTGCTCCAGCAAGGCGAGTCGGTTCAGCCCTTCTTCGTGAAGGGCGGGCTCCGATGGGAGTCGACGGAACTGCAGCATTTGCGGTCCTTTTTGGCAAAAATCAGCCGGCCGACGCTGCGGGAATTGGTGGTGCTCGACATGCCGCTGGCCGATGTCTACGGCGAGCACTGGAGCCGGTCGGGCCTGGTCCCTGATGCCCGGTCTCCCGATGATGCCGTCTACCTGCCCGGCCGTAATCTGCTCTTGATCGTCAAGGCTGCCGTTTGGTGCCAGCTTCGCGGAATCCCACAGCTTGCCCTCGCGCCGCTGGGGTCCAATCCGTTCCCGGACGCCAGCACCGGTTTTTTTCACGACCTGCAAAATGCCCTGAACCATACCCTCAACCACCGCATCGAGATCCTCCGTCCGTTTGCGACCCAAAGCAAACTCGAGGTCATGCGTTTGGGGGTCGGAATGCCGCTCGAGTGCACCTTTTCCTGCATTGACCCCGTCGGTGACACGCACTGCGGGCGATGCAATAAGTGCGCAGAGCGACGGCATGCTTTCCAAATTGCGGAAATTCCCGATCTCACTCCCTACGCTTACCTTAACGAGTCTTCATGATGTTCCGCGTTTCGCGAGAAATTGATTTTTGCTACGGTCACCGACTGTTGAACTACGACGGCAAGTGCCGCTACTTGCACGGCCACAACGGCCGCGCGGTCATTGTGATGGAAGCCGAGTCACTCGATGACCGCGGCATGGTGCTCGACTTCGGCGACATCAAGCGAATCGTTAGCACCTGGATCGACGAAACGCTCGATCACCGCATGATCCTCCATCGCGAGGACCCGGTGGTACCGTTGCTGCAGAAGATGGGTGAACCGATGTATTTGATGGACCTAAACCCGACGGCTGAAAACATCGCCCGGGCTATTTTCGACTTCACTCGCGCAGCAGGGTTTCCTATTATCGAGGCCCATTTGTGGGAAACCCCGCACTGCTTTGCCACCTACAGCGAGTCGCCAAAATCCTGAACGGAGGTGCGGATCTCAGGTCCTGATCTCAGGCCCTGATCCTTGTCGGCCCGGTTGGAATTTGCGTCGAGTAATTTGCGTAGTGATAAGGCAGCGGTGGAGCAAACAACGGTGCGTCGGCAGCATCCGGAACGTCGTCGCGTCCGCATGGACGCAAGAAGAGGAGCAGCCAAGGGAACTTCGCAACCGAAGGAAGCTCGGAAAAAAACAAAGCCCGGTGCGGTCGAGTTGACCGCACCGGACCGTCGTCCCCCCTGGGAAATGCGACCGCGTCGATGTGTGTGACTTGTCGCACAGGCCACCAGTGCAGGAAGTTATCGGCAGGAACTGCGGATTGACTTTGGCAA
>JBJOLO010000005.1:0-3880 GCA_046045565.1 Planctomycetota bacterium
GTCGCCGACGACATGTCCGAATTGCAACTCCGGACCGAAATGATGGACGTCGCCATAAACGGAGTAGCCAAATTTCAGCGTCCCCGAAAGCAGCGGCGACTTCTCGCGTTGGTATCGAACCCAAACGTCCCCGCGTTCAACCCACTTGCCATCGCGATCCCGCAAATGGGCAAACTTCGCCGCCTTCGCCGGATCGTTCATTAACTGCAACAGTGTCCCCCGCCCCTCGTTGTAGTCGCGTCCCGCCAGATCGACGACCGCTTGCCCTTCCATGTTCGACTGTCCGGCAAGCACAAACACCTGCAGTTGCTTGGCACGTTCGTCCGCGAATCCCTCTGCGGCAAGCAGCATCAGCCCGATGGCGGCAAGTCCGGTAATGAGCTTCATTCCAGCCCTCCTGCGGTGTGCACGTCAGAAGCGGTATGCATGGCGAAACCTGACATGCATGACGCGACGAAAACCAAAGATCCCTCTAAAAAGAGTATCGGCTCCCGTGAAGCCCCGCCAGCCAGTGCCGCCCCCAATCCCCCTCCCGACTTGGCAACCAACGCACGATATTTGTATCGCCTCGCTCGCATTGTCCGCCATCTGAATTACACTTTTCGTTGCGTCGAACACATGAACGTCGATTTCGCTTGCCGCATTGCTGTTCAGCGTACGTCGTCGACTTTGCCGGCCGCAGACATGACGACTGGCTTCGACGCATCGATTCACGTTCCGACCTCGACAGAGGCTTTCCCATCGACTGGAGGTATGACATGCGTCCGCTTTCCATCATCACCATCTGCAGCGTTGCCGTGGTGACGTGCTTCACGTTTTTTCTTGTCACCACCGCGCCCCAAACGGCCATAGGTGCCGGCGGTCCGGAGGGCGGATTCTCCGTCGCCTCACTCAGCGGATCCTATGCGTCCTCGGGAAGAGCCGACGGTTTCCTGTCCCGATCGATCGGCGTCACGACGTTTGATGGAAAAGGCGGGGTGAAGCGATTCGTATCGATCAACGCTCGCGACGGCAGCGGTCGGAAAATAATCCTGCTCACTTCGGTCGGAACGTACACGATCGACTCATCCGGCCTGGGCACCATCTTCCTCGAGAACACCCTGGCGGGCGGTGTCAAAACGCTGGTCACCTACGACTTTGTTGTCGCCAAAAGTTCTCGCGGCGGCACCAAGGGAGCTTTGCAGGCCGACGAGGTCACCGGCATCCAGCGCGAACCGGGCATCACCGCCTCGTTGGTGGAAGAGTACTGGACTCGGCGCGAAGGACTCTGATTCCCCGCGTCACCTGCCTCGAGAGATCACCCTGTTGCAGAAACAAGATTGCCAGCCGATCGTTTTTAAATCGCATCGAGGCGTACCTGCGTTCGCCTCGATCATTGGCAATCCCGTTCACCACCGATATCCTACGAATACACGGATGATGGCCGAGCGATTTATTCGGTTGTCGCCGGAACTTCGTCGCGCTATTTGTAAGGCGCTGCACTCGTTATTGCCGTGGTGAGTGGTTGCAAGAAGGTCTCTCATGAGTTCTCCAGTGATTATCGTTGGTGCGGGGCTCGCCGGCCTGTGCTGTGCCCGGCAGTTGCATCGGCGAGGCGTGCCGTTCCGACTGCTTGATTCCAGCGATCGCGTCGGCGGGCGGATTCGAACCGATCTCGTGGACGGGTTTCGGCTCGATCGCGGCTTCCAAGTCTTTCTGTCCAGCTATCCGGAAGCCCGCGAGGTTCTCGACTACAACGAACTCGATCTCCGCCCTTTCCTGCCCGGCGCACTGGTTCGATTCGGCGGCCGCTTTCATACGCTTGCCGATCCGTGGCGCCGCCCCATCGCAGCCGTCGGTTCCGTTTTTTCACCGATCGGATCGCTGCGTGACAAGTTGCGAGTGGGAACCATTCGATCCCAAGCAGTACGAGGCGACCTAGCCAGCCTCGTGGCCAAACGCGAAACGACTACGCTGCAGGCATTGCAAAACGCTGGATTCTCCCCGTCGATGATCGATCGCTTTTTTCGCCCGTTCCTGGGCGGAATCTTTCTCGACGCGGATCTGCAAACATCCAGCCGCTTGTTTTTTTATCTCTTCCGCATGTTCGCACAAGGCGACGCCTGTCTACCGGCAGAGGGCATGGAGGCCATCCCGCAGCAGATCGCCGATGAGCTCCCCGCATCGAGCCTCCAACTGAACTGCAAAGTCACACGCATCCAACCCGACGCGGTTTCCCTCGCTGATGGCCAGCAAATGGCCGCACGTGCGATCGTCGTCGCCACCGACGCGCCCCACGCGGCAGACTTGCTGGGGGAGTCGATTCCCCGCCAAGGCCAGGGTGTCACCTGCCTTTACTTCGCCGCAACGCGTCCGCCGGTCTCCCAACCGATCCTGGTTTTGAACGGTGAGTCCGGTCCGATCAACAACCTGTGCGTCCCCACGACCGTTTCGCCGTCCTACGGCCCCACAGACCAAAGCCTGATCTCGGTGACCGTCTTGGGCGCAAGCCACGAAGAACCGCAACTTCAACAACAGGTTCGCGACCAACTCCAGGATTGGTTTGGACCGGACGCTCGAACATGGAGTCACTTGCGCAACGATGTCATTCCATACGCACTGCCACGACAAGTGCCCCCCGCGCTGGCTGAATTTGAACGACCTGTTCGCTGGAAACCGGGCATCTACCTTTGCGGTGACCACCGCGACCAAGGATCGATCCAAGGCGCCATGGTTTCAGGCAGACGCGCGGCAGAAGCAATCCTGCAAGACTGGTCGTAAGCTGCCGTCGGTCACTACAACCTTTTTATTCCAACACACTCAGGGCTTGCTCGTATCACGCGTACTCCTTTCGCATAGCGCATGGGGACTCAAGCCGGAACCGGAACACCGCGGATGTCGATCACTCGCACCCTGTTGACGTTCTTACTCGTCGCCTGCCCGAGCATCGCAGCGGCGCAGTCTCCTACCACCGATCCCGATCGCCGTCCGAACATCGTCTGGGTGATTGTCGATGACATGTCGGCAAACTTCTCATGCTACGGCGAGAAAACGATCGCCACCCCGAACGTCGATCGTTTAGCCGCCGAGGGCACCCGGTTTCGCAATGCGTTCGTTACCGCGCCGGTCTGCTCCCCGTGCCGATCGGCGCTGATCACCGGATGCTACCAAACCACGATTGGCGCCCACCATCACCGTAGCGGCCGCGGCGCGTTGAAGATCGAACTTCGCGATGGCGTGGTACCGGTCCCCGTACTATTCCAAGCCGCCGGCTACTACACCTGCATCGGTGGTTTCAATGCAAGCGGCAATCGCTTGGGCAAAACGGATTACAACTTCGAATGGCCTCGAGCCATGTACGACGGCAATGATTGGTCGGGACGAAAGCCGAATCAACCGTTCTTCATGCAACTGCAACTACACGGTGGCAAGCATCGAGGTCAACGGCACGACGAGAAATGGTCGACGCTCGCCAAGAAGGAACTCGGCTCGAACGTTCGTCCCGAAGAGGTTGTGCTGCCACCTTATTATCCACGCGATCCCACGTTACTTCAGGACTGGGCCGACTACCTCGATTGCTGCCGCTATACCGACAAAGAGGTCGGCGCACTGCTGGCGCGACTCGAACGCGAGAAACTGCTCGACAACACCTTCGTCTTCTTCATGACGGATCACGGAATCAGCCACGCCAGGGGCAAGCAGTTTTTGTATGACGAGGGAATTCACGTTCCGTTTGTGGTACGCGGCCCCCATGTCAAACAGGGTGCCGTGCGCGAGGACCTGATCGAACACATCGACCTCGCCGCAACATCGCTCGCCGTCGCCGGAATTCCGATCCCGACTTGGATGCAGGGGCGCGACCTCTTCGCGACGCGTGACTCGCCGCGCGAGGCGGTCTTCG
>JBJOLO010000070.1:0-3467 GCA_046045565.1 Planctomycetota bacterium
CTGCCGAATCACCCCACAGCCGTTTTCCCGGATCGCCTCCGCGGTCTCGATGGAAACCCGAACTACATCCAGGAACGAGTGACAACGCACCGGATTCCACTCGAGCCCAAGGTGAACCCGAACCATGTGGCGATGAAGAACGCCAACAACAACGATCACGCCCTGCCGATGGGCCCGATCGGGGTTGCGGTGAACGGCGTCGTCTTCTTCAATCCGTTCGATCACTTGCTCGACGAAGACGCCATTTGGCGACTTGACCGCTGCTGCGGTCACCCCTCGCCGCGCTCCCAGTATCACTACCACAAGTATCCGGTTTGCGTCAAAACCCCATGGTCCGATGACGGAACCGGCCATTCGCCGTTGATCGGATTTGCGAACGACGGGTTCCCCGTGTACGGACCGTACGAGTCGACCGGCCTGTTGGCAAAGGACGATGCCTCGCGACCTCTCAACGAGTTCAACCTGCACGAGGATCCCGACCGGGGGGCGCATTACCACGTGACGCCCGGAAAGTTTCCGCACATCATCGGTGGATTCTGGGGAGTGGTCGAAGCACGGCAACCGGGCGGCGATCGGCCGCCTGGAGCGGGTGGGAAGAAAGGAGCGGGCAAGCGCCCGCCTCCACCAGGAAAACAACGGCCGTAAATTCCCAACCTGCATGGCTGCACCTGCCCTCGCGCATGAGGATGCAGCGTATCGGCAAAGAAGCAGCCAAAATGTTCCAGGCAAGAAACCCGAACGCGACGCCGGACAATCGGGCTCAACAGACCTCGCCTTTCAGGGACCACGCATGAGTGAACGGCTCGGAGAACCCGAGAACTGGACCGGCTACCAATTGCACGATTACCGATTCCGCCTCGCTACGGACGAGGCGGACTTTGCTCGGATTCATCGCTTGGTCTACCAAACGTTTGTGGTGGAAATCCGGCAGCACGCCGACGACGGTACGGGATTCCATATCGACAAGTTCCATCACAAGAACCGCTATCTGATTGCCGAGCACCGTGGCCGGATCTGTGCGATGGTCGCTGTGCACGATGAGGCTCCCTTCTCCGCCGGCGATGCACTACCTAACCCGGAAATACTCGCGAAGTTATCCCCGTACCTGCTCGAAGTTCGCTTGCTGCTGGTGGAACCGCATCACCGCAAACGTCGACTGTTCGGCGGCCTGATGTGGTGCGTGTACGACTACGCGATAACCGCTGGCTATCGCTTCTTGTTAATCTCCGGACTGGAGCAACGTCGGAGGATGTATGAGGAACTGGGCTTTCGCTCTCTGGGCGATCCGGTTCAGCGAGGACAAGCACGGTTCAGACCGATGCTCATGCAACTGCCCCAACTGCCCCCGCCCATCCGCAAGTTGCATGCTCGCTTGTCTCGACACATGCATCGAATGCGTGGACCGGGCTGAGTATCGCGTTCGAGACTGGCGAGACTTGATAAAGCGGCTTATGTGATTCGCCCGCAGACTTGCCGTTGTTTGACATCGCGAAGGACGAGCAGTAAATTCGGGGGGTGGACCCGTTCAATCGAGCTTTCGGAATGCGAGTCACGATGCGACCTGTTCGGTGTGCGATGCAAGATGCGGGGAGGCGAAGCTCGGTACGCTGTCCTATCTGATGAAAACGGCTTGAAGCGAATGTCGGACGACACGTTGAAAAACCTGTATCGCTGGTTCGATCGGCTGGTGGATATGGATCCCATCGAGCAGGATCGTCAGGTCGCGTTGCTTCAAGCAGCGGGCGATCCCGTCGCCGTGCAACTCGAGGGGCTACTTGCCAATCATCGCCGCGACGAGCCCACGGAGAATCCGTTTACGATTCGCGAGATCCTGGAGGCGTGCGAGCGTCCGGAACCGTTCCGGCTCGCATCCGACCTTCGGCAATTGGCCACCCGTTTGAAATGGGACAATCGTCGCCGCGCTTTTCGACTGCAGAACTTTCTGCTGCGAAAATGCCTTTCGGTGAACACGCTAGGCGCGACTTATCTGGCGCACGACGAGCGATTGGACCGCGAAGTCGTTGCGTTGCTTACCTTTCCCCGACACCTGAACAATGCGAACGTGCGGCAGACGATTCTCGACTCGTCCCGCGCCGTCGCTAAAATCTTTCACCCGAATGTCGCCACGATCCTTGGCATCATCGACATCGACGATCTTTCGGTCGTGCTGCGACAGTGGATTCCGGGGGAAAGTCTGAGCTCATGGGTGAAGAACGGCAAGGATATTTCCTTGCCGGAAATCCTGGCGCTCGCCGAGGGGATGGCGAGCGGGCTGGCTGCGATTCACAGCGAGGGCGTGCTGCATGGAGACTTGAAACCTTCGAACATCATTTTGCGGGCCTATCAGCCCCATCCGGTGATCACCGACTTCGGCACGGCGACGTGGCTTCATTCCGATCAAACCACCAGTTGGCATGGCGGCACACCGGGCTTCATTGCTCCTGAAATTCTGGCGGGAGCCGCGCCCAGTGCCCGTAGCGATCTGTACAGCCTCGGGGTGGTGTTGCACTGGCTGGCAGTCGGTCGATTGCCGGCAACCGTCGCAGGGCGGCACCCGTCCTGCCTTCGCGAATTCTCCGAGGCAGGCCTGGAGCAACAGCCTCGCGGCAACGAGCTGGCTGCACTGGCGTCTATTGTCGATGAACTCCTGGCAACCGATCCGATTCACCGACTCGACAATGCGAATGCACTCGTTCACAAGCTCGAGAAACTGAACCAATCCAGTGTCGCACTTGACCAAGGCGAAACCGTTCGAACGGCTGGCGGCAGACCCGCGTTCACCACCATCCTCAACAGTCGTCGCACCTGGATGGTTCATTCGTTGGGACTCGCAGGTAGCTTTGCCGCCAGCGCCATGATCGGTGCGAGTGCATCCCATACCGTCCATGCCACGCTCAACGAGACCAATCAATTCGTCCCCGGTACACCACCCGATCAAACTGTATTGCTCTCGCGCGAAATGCCGGCTTCGGCAGCGCAAGAGCCACAAACCTCTGAAGTGTACATCTTCAGCCAAGTCACCCAAGACGAAACGCCCCACCTGCTGTTTTCACCGAAAGCGCCGGGCGAATGGATATCGATCCTTTGCGAACCATACCGTGTACCTCGTCAAAAGATTCTGGCCAACGTCATCGAAACGCTCATCTACTTCAACACGCACCCAGGGGCAGCCACTGTGCTGTTCGAGATGCAAATGGAAGCGGAGCGAAGTTGGCGGCGACTGCGCAGGGTCGTCAACCGATTCGGCGGGCAATACAAGAGCCCCATGACCGTGATCGTGCCGAATTCCCTGCTACGTCACGATTCGGAGGATCGGTTTCGATTCCGACTGCGTCATGATTCCAAGACTCAGGTGAACAAGAATCTGCCTGCGGTGGCAGTCGCGTCCTACAGGGCCGATCACACGAAAAATCCGCAACGCATCCTGCAATTCGCTGTGTGGTGGGAAAAATCAGCGGACGCGGGAT
>JBJOLO010000259.1:0-6329 GCA_046045565.1 Planctomycetota bacterium
GTGATTCGGCAGGTTGTGCGAGCGAATCACCAAATGCGTGGAAGTGAACGAGACGACCACATTCTCGGCGAGGAATCGATCGTGTTTGACCACATCGCCCGAGGCATCGAGGTATCCCTGCCGCAGCCATGCGGACATGTTGTCTGCGAACGGCCTTTCGAACCGATCACTCAAATACAGCAATTGCTCGGCATGGCGATAGGAAAATTCAGCAGGAGGAGTTCGCTCTCCGCCACGCGGGTCAAAATACCAGCGTCCGCCCAGGGGTACGAGTTGCTCCTTTTCGGTTTTCGAACGTCCCGGCGGCGGAGGCTTCGGCGACATGTAGTCCGCAGGCGCTTCGATTGCCGATAACTCGGCCGCACTGACCCAGAACTCGCCTCGCATCTCTTTGCCTTGCCCGTGCCCGAACCCAACCGATAGCCGCATCGCATCGACTTCGGGAAACGGTGTGCGAAAGGTCATGTCGAACCAGCGCCAAGTTGCACCGCCCAGTTTTTTGTTTGTGCCGGTGTCGGTCAATATTTTGCGGTCTCGCTCCACCAGTTCGTACAATGATTGCTTCACGTGGTCCAGCGGATTGGTCCCGCCGTCGCGAAAAAAGTCGATTCGCAAATACAAGTCATCCATTGCCACGCGAAAATCGTCTTGAGCCAACGCGCGGATGCGAACGCGGAACCAGCGTTGCTCCTTCGAGGCTGCGTCGCGGACCATCAACGCGGCGAAACCATCTTGCTTGCCGTCTCGATTCAGATCCTTCCCCGACAGGAATCGCAATCCCCGGCCGCTGTATTCCGCCTCAGGGTCTCCCAGTGAACCCCATGCTGCGTCGCCGTGAATCGTCCAGCCTGGGGGCGGCCCTGATTCGGATGCCGATGCATGGGGTTCGCTCGCAAGCAGGTTTCTCCGCTCAGGCGATGTCGCGCGATCGCTCAAGGCCTGCGGTCTGCCGGGCTGGCCTGCAGCGGGTGCGTCGTCCTGAGCAGCCTGAGTTCGACGCGGATTCGCGCCAAGCAGACAGACAAATACCACCCACGTCGCAATTGCCGATACCGACGTGAACGACTCTAGCCAATAGTGGAAGTGTTGTCGTTCCGCAGCACGAGGCGACGTGACCGTGTCATGCGCGCTGGGAGCGGTCGCGGCCTTTTGAAATTGCAATGGATTTGCTTTCATCTTGGTCGGATTCACATTGGTGGACACGGAGACGATTGAACCGCATGGGGGCTGCATTGCATCGAATCGAGAAGCGATCTGCCATTCAATAAACACGCTCAGGCGTGGCGGAACATTTATTTCGGTGCGGTTACCTTGCGAATGTAATCCACCTCCGATTGTCGGAATGGCGTTCCATCGGCTTCGAGTATGTCGTGGAACCAAACCGGTGGCGGCGCGTCGTATTGTTTCGTCCAGGAATCCCAAGGATAGATCGTTTGGGATTTGCCATTGATGAATCCCCAGCAATAGGCGGCGACGCGATGATCTTTCATCTTGCCCAAATGCGGTTCGAAGACGCTGCCATTGGGTCGAGCCATGAATTCGGTGCAGAGCAGCGGTCGGCCATAGGATGCGAGATTGGTCAGGCACCGTTCCAGGGAAGGCACGTCGCCGTAGGTGTGAAAGCTAATCACGTCACTGTGCGACAATTGAATACGTTTGCAATCGTCGAGTTGCCGGATGTTCTCGGAGTCGCGCCAGACGCCGGACGTTAGCGGTTGTGATGGATTCGCCTCGCGTGCCCAAGCGAATGCCAGCGGGAGCAACTTGTTGACAAGATCGGGTTTGTTTTTCGGTTCAAGTCCCGGTCGCTTTGCAGCGCCTCCGTCAAAGTTGTCCGGCTCGTTCCAGATATCCCACACCACGACGCGTTCGTCGTTGGCAAATCGCTTGACGACGCCGGTGACATATTCTTTCAGATGCGGATGGCTTGCCGGATCTTTGATGGCGGCGATACCGGGGCTTTGAGCCCAACCTGAATTGTGCGTGTGCGGCAGAGGGGATGGTTGAGGACCCAGTTGCGGCTGGGGATGCCAGCAGCTGTCAAACAGCACGAACATCACCTTGATGCCATGCTTGTCAGCGATCGAAAGTACTTTGTCGCATCGCTGCAGGAATGCATCACGGTCTTGTTTCCACAGCAGGTCGTGAAGGAACACTCGCACACTGTTAAAACCCAATCCCTTCGCATATCCCAGTTCCCGATCGATTACCTCGGGTGAGAAAGTCTCCGCTTGAAACATTTCCAACTGATTGATCGCATTGCTCGGCAGATAATTGCATCCGACCAACCACGGTTGGCGTTGGTACCAGGTGTTGGCCCGTTCCTGAGTCCAACGGCCAGGGCCATCCTTCAGCGATTCTCCCTGTTCTCCTGCCCGCGTTACGGCAGGCAGCAAGGCTGCAGCGAGGAGTATCTGTGCCGAAAAGAAAACGAATCGCATTCGCGATGTTTGTGGTACCGAGGGGCGGGCCGAGCATAGGGAGGCGTTGAACGAGCAAGCCGTGTAGGGGAGTAATCGTCTCATCGAGTTCCCTTTATCGTTCCGTGCGAGTGGTGCTTTGCGGTTGGCCGCGATTGTCGAAGGATTGGAAGTTGAAGACATACTCCCACCAATCATTGAGCCTGCCGTTGTTTGCGTTGACTCCGGGAGCGTGCGGCAATCGTGCGAACCACCACTTCATGTAGTTGCGGTGATAGTCGGGGCCACCCCAGGTCTCGCAGTTGACTTGGGCTTTGGTGCCTTTCAGGTTCGGATACTGCAGCCAATCGTCGGCGGAACTCTCGACAAAGCGTTTGTTTGCGTAGTCGTAATCGCCTTCGGCATTGGGCGGATAGTGACAGGTACCAACGGCAGCGACTCCATTCGACTGTTTCAAGTTCGCGGCGAAGCGGGCCCAGTCGTTGTCGAGTTGTTCCACGCGCCAGCCGCCGAAGATACGGCTCATGGTCGATTCGGTGCGGTGGCAGAGATCGTGAAGCATCTCGGCAACACCGCGCTCGTAGTTGTAGCCCATGATGGCGAACGGGCGGTCACAGGGCACTTGGTCGGCGCCAAAGACGCCCCCGTTGATGTAAAAGGCACCACGTCCGGCCATTGCGGATTCGAAGAATCCGAAATACGGACCGCCAAACCACCACACTTCATCCACCTCGCGACGCTCGATTCGCTCCGCGATCTTGTATTGAGCAATGACGCGCGGATAATCTGCCCCGTCCGGCTCATGCCAGCCTTTGCCCGAGCGATGGCAGCGGAGGTATTCGTCGACGGAATACTGAAATCGATCGGTCTTGATGGGGAACTCGTCGAGATCCTTCCACTCCACGATGCGGTAATCAATCCGCCCACCGCTTGCCTGACGGATGTCGTCGATGTAGCCCCGGGCCAGTTCCTTCGGGCTTTGCCAACGGCATTCCTCATGCAACCGCTTGCCGGAATCGCGGTCCACAATCGGATCAAAGTTCAGCACCAGCACCTTGACGGTGATCGCTCGCACGTTTTTTGGGGCCGGTTCTGCAGCGTTTGCTAGGGCGGGGGCCGACGCGAGTGCGAGTAAAAGGCACGCGGGGGTTATGCAGGACGATACGAAGGGTGCAACGCGAGGAGTCGTCGCGCGGGAGCTTTGGTGGAACGACATCGCATTAAGCGAGTTCATGCTCATGATTGCTGCAGGTACCTTGTTGCGGGATGATCCGAGTCCAACGATCAGCGGCGTTGCATTGTAGCACGGCAAGTTTGCCATCCAAATCGGTGAAAGGTCCGATAACCACATCCGGGCAATCCGGTCGTCGTTCACCTTGGCAAACAAACTCGTGCCCGTCGCTCGAAGGCTTGTGCCCGCTGCGATTCAGCTCTCTATAATGACGCTCCGACCAGCAAGCCACCTTCCACGAGCATGCACCCTTCCACAAACAAAATTTCGCCAAGATCCCTTGTGGCAACAATAGGCGGTATGCAGCGTTTCGAGCGATTCAGGAGAGATAGCAAAATGACTCGCAAGTTGATACGGAATTTCATCGCGGCCATGCTCGTTTTGATGACGATGAGGACACCGGGTCGTGCAGTCGAGCCGTTCTCCGGAATTTCGGGCGACAAGACGCTCGTGGTGTGGACGACATTGTCGGACCCTGCGCAGCGAGGTGTCGGCCTGTTGACGCTCGACGACCGGCGCTCCCATTTCGACGGCATTGTGTATGGCGAATTGGAGGAGTCCCGCTGGATGGCCGGCAGCGATTTTTATCGTCGCACGCTGCGCGACCAAGCCGACTTGGTGGCGGAGACCGCCAAACCGGATCAGGCCGTGCAAATCGCAGTGGTCTATCGAGGAAAAGAAATCACGGTCTTTCGCAACGGTGATTTGTATTCCCGACATGCCATCTCCGAACCGCAGTCGTTCGGCAGCGATGCGGCCGTGGTCATGGGGTTGCGGCATTTGGACGTCAAAGAAAGGATGTTTTTTGCCGGCACGCTGGACGACGCGAGGATCTACAGGACGGCGTTGACTGCAGAGCAAATTAAGTTGTTGAAGCCGAATCAGCCCTCCGATCCCAAGCCGTTAGCGTGGTGGCATTTCGAAAATGGAAAGGTGGAAGACGCCATGGGCGTGTTCCCTCCCGCCAAACTCATGGGCAAGGCTCGCGTCGAAGCGGGGCGACTGATCCTGGATGGTCAAGGAAGCTACTTCGTAACGCCGCCCGACGCGAGTGCCTCGTCGCCGCTCAGCGAGGGCCCCAAGCCGGCCGCAGAATGGATCTTGAATTATCACCTGATGCATCCCGGAGGCGAGAGTCTGCCGGGTGATCCCAACGCCGCCTTTTACCTCGATGGCGTCTACCACCTGCATTACATCGTTGCGCATCCTTGGAAGGATCGTCAGTCGTTTTCGTTCATGCACGTGACCAGTCCCGACATGCTGCACTGGAAGTGGGAGACCACCAAGTTGCAACCGGCGTTAACGGGGCACGGCATGTTCAGCGGAACCGGTTTCCTTACCAAGGAAGGTCGTCCCGCGGCGATCTATCACGGCGAATCCTCGGGCCGGAATCAGATTGCCATCGCGAAAGATCGAGCACTCAGTGCCTGGGAGAAGCCGTACGCGGTGGAAGTGCAAAACACCGACGGTTCAGAAGCGAAGATGAATCACTGGGATCCCGATTGCTTCTTGATCGGCGACACGTATTACGCGATTTCCGGCGGCCCCAATCCGCCGCTCTTTAAATCGAAAGATTTGCGACGTTGGACGCTGGTGGGCGACTTTCTCCGTCATCAAATGCCGGATGTTGCGTTGGGCGAGGATATTTCCTGTCCGAATTTCTTTCGCCTGGGCGATCAATGGATGCTGCTGTGCATTAGTCATCCGCTTGGATGCCGTTACTATCTGGGCGACTGGGACGCGGAGGCCGAGCAATTCGTTCCGAAGAAACATGGTCGCATGAACTGGCGACGCGAGGAGCAGGCGTTATGGGGATTGTTCAATCGCACCGATGTTTTTGCGCCCGAGACGGTGCTGACGCCCGACGGGCGACGCGTGATGTGGGCATGGATTACTTCGCCCGGCCCCGAAAACCGGCTGCTCAACAAGACGATCCAATCGCTGCCACGCGAACTGAGTTTGCCGCCGGACGGTGTGCTGCGAATTCAGCCGCTGCGAGAATTAACGTCGCTGCGATCCGATGCGCAAATCATGGAGAACGTCAAGCTCGCGCATCCGCTCACCGGATTCAACGATCGCGTGCCGCCGTCGGGAGGGCCCGGCCTGCAGCGAATTGCGACTCTGCCCGGCGAGTCGGCGGAAATCAAGATCACCTTGCCGCGCTCGGAAGCCGAACGAAAACTTTTCGGCATCACCCTATTCTCGGACGGTAAAGGCGGCGGGGTGCCAATCATGTTGCGTCCGGAAACGAACGCGATCCGCGTGGGAACGACCGAAGCTCCCTTTCGGGTCGCCGATCTGCCCGAGGGTGAGGACGTCGAACTTCGTATCTTTGTCGATAAATATCTGGTCGAAGTGTTTGTCAACAACCGGCAAGCACTGGTGGCCTCATTCCCCGACTATCCGGAGCGTTTGGCTATCGACGGCTACACGGTCGGCGAGGCGACAACGTTGAAGAAAATCGAGTTATGGAAAATCGCGTCCACCAATCAAGGCTTCCTCGAGGCCCGGCAAGATCGTCGCTGGGAACCGCAGACGCGGTAGCCTACTTCCCGTCCGCCGCCCAGCGCTGATTCAGTTCGATGTTGCGTAGCAACTCGCTGTTGGCTTTGGCACCTTCACCGAGATAGACCTTCATTTCGGAATCGTACCGCTCTTTCGATTCGGGAACGCGACCG
>JBJOLO010000360.1:0-19134 GCA_046045565.1 Planctomycetota bacterium
CGTCAAGTCGATCGCGCACCGCGATCCAAGCGGATGCGTTCAACCGATCGGCGCCGACGCACCGTTGGCCTAGGCCGGGTTCTTCGGGTCGAACAGCAGCGGGAAGAACTGTCCGCCCATCGGTTGGCCTTTGGGGACGGGCGGGACGCCGGCCAGCAGCGGGTCGTTGGAGTCGGACAGCGTGCCGTCGCGGAAGACGTTGATTACCGCGGCGCGACGCGGTCGGTCGGTGCGGTTTTCGTAAGAGCCGTGGACCAGCAAGGGATGGTGAAAGGAGCACTCGCCCTTTTTCAATTCGATTGCTACGGGCTTCTGGAATTGTTCCCACTGCGAGGGCGAAAGCACCTCGCGAATTGCCTCCATATCACCAGCCAGTCCGGTGATTGGCAGGAGATTCCAGTGATGGCTGCCCGGAATGTATTGCAGGCAGCCGTTGTCACGCGTGCTGTCATCGAGTCCGATCCAGCAGGTTAAATGCGCGAGCGGCGTGGTGCGTGTCCAGTATGAATAATCCTGGTGCCACGCCACAACACCGCCATGTTTCGCCGGCTTGCAAAACAATTGGTCGTGCCAGAACCGGACCGCGCCGTCCAGCAGTTGGCTGGCCGCCATCACAAACGCGGGAGCCCACAAGATATCGTGGAATCCGGAAGTGATTCGCCACGCTCCGAGCGCATGAAAGAGCACGTGATCCGGCGAGGTGGATTCGTTCGAGTGGTACTCGTACCACAGTTCGTGGCCTGGGTGATCGGGTTGGAAGAGAACGGCAAGTTCGTCGCGAAGCGCGTCGACCTGCGCGTCGTTCAAGATTCGGACGCCGGACAAATAGCCATATTCGTGGTAGTGTGCGATTTGTTCGTCGGACAACCGATAGGGTTCAAAATCGGCAGAAGTACGAAGTTTCGGAAACAAGGTTCCCACTGGCGTATGCTGCAAGGAAAGGTCGGTCGCCATCAGTAAGATTCCTCCAGTAGCATCTCAAGCCGTCAGGATATCCGTATGGGAGCGGGCAAGTCGGTATGCAAAGGACGCATGCTGAGCAGATAGCTAGTGCGGTCTGTCGATGCAAACCATTGCTTGTCGATGTCGGAGATTGTATCGCAGTCTCGAAACGAAGCCGAGAAGGGGCGGCGCTCTTACGGTGTGGGGCCGGCGGAGACTGGAGGTGTCGATGCAGCCTGCTCGACGAGAAGCGTGCGATCGATTTCGGGATTCTCAACGGTCTGCGTGTCGCCGCTTGGCCAGCGAATGACCAACTTGTCAACGCGATCGTTTTTTCCCAGGCCGAACGTGATCGGCAATTCCGAGTGCGACAGGTAGCTATGACAGGGGTTCACGTAACGCGGTATGGTTTTTCCGTTGACGTGCGCAACCATCGTCGCACCGATGGCGTCGCGATTGCACGACTTGCCCACGAGTTTCACGCGCAGCCAGTGGTGACCTAATTGTTGATCATTGCGTAGCAAGCGAGGTGCGGAGCCGCTGCCGGCGATCAGCAGGTCGAGATCGCCGTCGCCGTCAATGTCGGCGAAGGCGCAGCCGCGCCCGACCATCCGTTCACCGAGCGCCTCCCCGCACTGCTCGGCGGTGACCGGCAGCAGTTCCGGTTTGCTGTCGGCCCCGCAGTTCCAAAAAAGCTTGGGTGGCTGAGCGTAGAATTGCGTCTCCTGGATCTTGTGAATCTCTTCTTCCAGGTGTCCGTTAGCGGTGAGCAAATCGAGTCGCCCGTCGAGGTCGCAGTCAACAAACAGCACGCCGAAGGTCAGCGACAGGCGAGTGGCTGGACCGAGGCCGGTCGCGACGGAGGCATCGAAGAAGTGCAGGGGCGACTTCGGCGACACATAGAAGCCGGTCATTTCGTTCGAAAAATTGCCGATGGCGATGGTCCAGCAGCGATCGTTGCGGTGTCGTCCGACATCGATACCCATGGCTCCGCGTGACTTGCCCTGCGCGTCGTAGGCGACTCCCGCGTCGGCAGCGATCTCGTCAAATTTTCCCTGGCCGCGATTGTGAAACAAAAAGTTTTGCACGGTGTCGTTGGCGATGACGAGGTCGAGCAGTCCATCGTCGTCGGCGTCGAAGGGAATCACGCCCATTGTCTTAGCGACAGGCACTTTGGTGTTGGGGTTACGAACCTGCAGGCCGCTATCGGCTGTGACGTCAACGAATTTTCCGCCTTCGTTGCGATAGAGGTAGGGGAACGTTCCCGAGAATGCGAACGGGGGGCCATAGGCGCGCTGCGTGCCGTCGAGGGTTGAACCGAGCGACAGGTCTTTTTCGCGGGACCACTGCACATAGTTGCCAACGAAGAGATCGAGATCTCCGTCGTTGTCCATGTCGAACCAGCAGCAGCTCGTTCCCCACTCGTCCTCCGCTCCGCCAACACCGGTCTCATCTGTGACGTCGCGAAACTTTCCGTGGTCGTTGTGGAACAGCCGGTCGCGGCCCACGCTGGAAACAAACAGGTCGCACCAGCCGTCGTTGTCGTAATCGCCGATCGCCATTCCCATGGCGTACAACGTCACGTTGAGTCCCGCTTCGGCGGTGGCGTCGGTGAAGTGACCTTTTCCGTCGTTGCGGAACAACCCGAGTGTCGGCGGGGGCGTGACGGGATCGTTGGTCCAAGGCCAGTCGCAACTGTTCATCATCAAGATGTCCTGGTCGCCGTCATGGTCGTAGTCCCAGAAGGCGCAGCCGCCGCCCATTGTTTCGGGCAGAAGCTTTTCGCCTTTCGCGCCGTTGTAGTGCTTAAACGTCAGCCCTTGATCCTGGGTCACGTCAGAAAACTTCATTTGCGGCACTTGGATCAAAGACGTATCGCGCGCCTTGGGTTGAACCAGTTCGGACTTGGCGGTTGTGACCGGTTCCTTACGTTGGTTCCACAGCCATGCGATGCCCCCAACCGCGCTGACCAGCAACACGATGACCACGAGCGATTTCCAGAATGCGGCTCCGATAGCGGCATCATCGTCGGCATCGCCGCGTTGATCATTGCGATCATCGGAGACAGCATTCCTGTCGGACTTGGGACGAGGGCGTTTGTTCACTCACCACCTCCGGAGGCTGTGGATGCCGGCGGTTCCGGCACGGCTGCGAGGCCCGGTGCGCCGGGGCGTTGCAGCGGATAAATCACGAGCGGTTCGGCGGCGCGGTTGGCTGCGGGATACTTTTGCCGCGCCAATGCCATCGCTCGATCGGACGCATTGTCATCGATTTTGTATCGTTGGTGCAGATCGCGGTGCTTGGTCGCCTTCGCGTCGTCACCTAATTCGCGATACAGCAATTGTAGATTGTAATGCGCCGCGACGTTTTCGGAATCGATCGTCAGCGTCCGCTCAAATTGAGCTGCCGCATCCCGCAGGATTCGCATCCGCTCGTCCTGCTCCGATTCGCCCAGATACTGCTTGGAACGTTCGAAGAGGGTAATTCCCAGTTCGTTGATCACTTCGTAGTCGAGGCTGAAATCGAACTTGCGCTTGACCATTTCATCGGTGTAATCGTTCAAGACTGCCCGAAAGTTCTTCTCGGCCGCGTCAAAATCGCCCTGCTGCCGATTCAGCAGACCGCTGAGCCAGGAAATGGTCCAGGGCGGTGCTGCAGGCTCCGTAAACTTCGCCGCTCGCTGGATCGCTTCGATTGCCTCCTCCACACGCCCCTCGGCATTCAGCACTCGGGCAAGGTTCAAGGGTCCATCAAACCGGCCCAGTGCCTCGACCTTCTGGAACGCTGCAGCTGCTTGTCGGAACTCGCCCTTCGATCCTCCTTGCCCCTCAAGAAACAAGCCGATTCCATAGTCGTTCCATCGCTGCCACTCGGGAATCTCCACCTTCTTGTTTTCAACGACCGGATTCTCGAGTTTCTTGCTCTCGCCGACCGCGTCTGGAGTTGCAATGGCATTCGGATCCTGGCCATCGACCGGGAAGGTGATTGTGTCTGCAGCAAGGGTCGTGATCGGTAGCTCGTTCACGTACCGACCCTCGCGCATTCGCCCCGGAACGGGTTGCTTCCGCGATTCGGCCGACTTGGCCACGAAGTCCATATATTCCTGATCGAACTTTCGATACTGAAGTTTCACCTCAACCGTGATCGGCTCGCGAACATCCTGCGGCAAAGTCATATCGAAGTGGACAATCTGGCCCGCCCCCGGTGGGATCTGGTGATTATAGAGCGGTACAAAAATGTCTTGCGGATTGCGACGATTGATGCGATTTCCGTCTCGGTCGAGCATGAACACGTTGATGAAGTGCGACCAGCGGTCGACTTCGCCCCATTCGTCCAGGCCTCCGCTGCGTCCGATGACGCGATCGCCGCTCTTCACCGTCACGTCCAGCCACAATTCATTCGAGTCAACTGTTCCTTGCGTCAGCGGGTGGCCTACTTTGAGCGTGCGTACCACTGTTTCGAGAAGATATCGCGTGCCGGGCTTGAGAACCGGAACTTCGGGGCGGAGCGGGGCGGTGAGCGGACTGTCGATCGTACCGCCCTCCTTGATCCCGAAAAGGTCGACGCGCGTCACTCCTCGCAAGAATTCCTGATGGCGTTTGACGACTTCCGGTTCGCCACGCAGGAACGCCAGCCCGGTATTGGCCGCGGGGAACAAGTGATCGTGCACCTTCAGTTTGCCCGAGCCGTCGAAGTCCTTCGCGCCAAAGTCGTTGGAATCGGCCAAAGGCATGTGACATTCGGAGCAATTGGTCTTCGCAACGTCGGGGTAATAGAAACTTCGAGCTCCATGTCCCGACACACCGCTGAGTAAATAGGTGTCGTAGTGATTCTGGCCTCGTAGGAACTCCTTGTAATGATTCAGTTCCTTAGGCAAGCCGACCTTATGGCAGGTCGAACAAAACTCAGCCGACTTGTGAAAATCTTTAAGGAATGTGCGTTTGTGAAAGGCGGGCTTCGCCTTGATCATCTGGTTGTTGATGTACTGCAGGATCGGATTCGTACTGGTGGCAAACGGGTAATGGATCGGTTCCTCCAGGGTATAGGCGCCGTTTCCAACCGTGCTGTTCACATCGGTCATCGCGTGGCATACGGTGCAAGTGATGCCCGCTTTCGCAGTCACATCGTTGACGACATCGTAGTTGGGGTCGTCGAAACCGCCGCTCAAGAATGGCACGGGATCGTGACAGCCTGCACACCATCGCGACGCTTTTACACTGCCGTCCCGTTTCATTGCCACCTCGCGAGTCTCCAAGACGCTGGCCATATACGCGGGATTGTTGAACGAACTGAAGTGGTGTGCGCTGTGGAACCAGCCCGAATACACATCCTGATGGCACTTCTTGCAGTAGTCATCCATCATCAAGACGTCGGCGGGGATAAAGTGGTCGTTCGGCGTTCGTGCGAGTGAAGGCTCGAAATACTTGCTGCCCTCCGCGGACTTTTTCGCGTTGGCCAGGCGAGGATCATGCATCTTCAGTGCGATCATGCCGCCGACGACGAGCAACACCACCAGCGCGTAGGCCAAGCCGACCCGCCAGCGGATTTTCTGGCCGACCAATCGGTGCAGCCAATAGAGCCAGATGCTGAGAAGCGGTGCGATTACGTGCATCCAGTACACCACGCGGCGCGTCCCCGCATGCTGCAAGTTCAGCCCGCCCACCTGCATGAGTCCGATGCCAGAGAGCAATACGACGATCGCAATCGCGAACAGCGCGTATCCGATCCGAATGGCCCGTTTGTTCTTTCGCTTTCGCGACGTCACCATGTGGATCAAACCGAAGGCAACCAGCGGCAGAATCAGCAGCAGCCCAAGACCCAGGTGCGAAAGGAACATCAGCTGATAGAACTGATCCTGCAACGACTGTTTCGAGTACCACTCGGCTAAGGTGACGCCTGCAAGGTACGTGGAGTTTGCCGCAAGCACGGCGACCAGTGCGAAGACAACGAACAGCAACATTCTCAGTCGCGGTCCCACCGCGGGGACATAAACGCGAGCCGGTTTGGTCCCAGGAGAGTTCGAAGCAGGGGTATCGGATAATGGAACGCTGGACATATGCGATAAGGCCTTACGCTAAAGGGCACAAGAAGCTTGATTAGAGCCTGCGAGCTCGACGAGATCCGGCCGGGAGGGCCGAAGAAACCCATCAGTGCGACGCAGTACTACACCAAATCGAGGAAGCGGTACCCAACCCGATTCGAAGTGTCGCCCCTAGACTCTTCAGCGACTTGTCAAGCTTTCACCGATCGAGTCGATGGCAAAAACGAGAAATCGCTGAATGCGAGGCACTTCGAAAGAACCTAGCGTGACCAACGCGGCGGACGCTCGAGACGCGAGCCAAACAGTTCCGATGCTAAGCGAGGTGTTTCGCATCGATGCCGAGTGACCAAAAGGGGAAGCGGATCGTCGCCGTCGATCAGGATGGCCCCCAGGAAATCGGTCGACCATGACAACACCGGCGATGGAGCGGTTGGAGAGGGGATCGAGCCGCGGCATTCAGGGCTGGTGCAAGGTAGGCGAATCGGCATCGTGGTTTCGCCATGCAGCCAATCGCGTTGCATCGATTCGGGCAAACGGGCCAACCGGGCGTACGTTTCCACGATGCGTGGCGACCTGGAATCCTGCCAGGAGAAGCCGTATTCGCCGCATCCCGCGTAGGTCGTATCGGCCGAGCTGAGCCAACCGATGCATGCGAACACCAGCACGCCCAGCAAACGCGAGACGATCCTCGCGGCGGCGGGTTTGGCCTTCGGGATCGGCAACAGCGGCTGCATAACGACCTTGAAGTTCTAAAAAAGCCTTTGCCCGTACTATAGTCTGCACCGAGAAAATCGGTCAATGAAAACAAGGCGAGTGCTGAAAAAGCTACATTTTCCCGACATTCGCTCCCGATCGGGTCCTCAACGCCTACCGCGTTCCGAACTGGCCTGGATCAGCCGCCAGAATTCGGCGGCTGATTGCGTTCGGGTCTGATATTGTCTCAGGTAATTTTGATACTCGGGCGACGCCGTATGGGGCCCACCACCATGCGGATAACTGGGCATCTCCCGAAATGGCAGCGGTTCTACGGTTTGGCCTAGCACCGTGTTCAGCAGGCAGTCCTTTTCCCAGCCGTCGTTATGGATCAGGTAGTCCCTTTTCCAACCGTTCGGCGGGGCGGGAAGGGCGTCGAAGGCGAGTGCCAGGTCATCGCCGGCGCCGAAGATCACCATCTGATCGTCGAGTTCGGTCAGCAGGGGGAGGACGTCGCCGTAACGCGTGAAGTTTCCTCGCATAGGCGGCCAGATGGGGGCGGTGGTGACGCGGTCATAATCGAAGGTCTCCGGTCCACCCGGTATCGGCGTCGAAGGAGCGCAGAAGCCTCGATAGCGCAATTCGGCCGACCGCAACCGAGCCGGCGTGACGCGGACTTCGCACGGCTCGTCCTCCGCGGTGAAGAAAATCTCGTCCCATCGCAAGGCCATACTGGTGCGAATCTGCAGGCGGTAGTCGTTGCTCGGAAAGCGGCCGCTGAGGTCGATCGCGATCGTCTTCGTCTTGCCGCTCGGGAATCCCATAAACGGTAGCGCCTCCACCCAGCCGCCCTTGCCGTCGGCCACCCAGATCGACGGGGGATCGGGAGTTGATAGCGTGGGATGCTGATCCAGTTGCACGTTCAGATTGCAGTCGGTTGGAAAGATCCAACCGGTGAGAAACAGCGTGATCGCCTTCGGTGTCTCGAGTGGTCCCAAGTCGAGTTCCACGAAGTGCGGTTCGGCGAGTCCTTGTCGGAAGGTGCGATCAAACGGCTGAGCATAATGTTGGTCGCGGCTGCGGACAGTTGGCAGGATGTCGCGGCCATGGGAGTCGCGAGCCGCAATCGGAGTGCGTCGGTTGCGCACCGTGTGAATCTTCATTGCCGAGATCGATTCGGGGCCCACTTTTTCGTTGGAATAGATCTCGGTGCCCTCGGGATGATCGACCACGAGCAGTTCGACGCGGTCGAGGTACGTTGCCTCCCAAAGTTCCTCCGTGATGCGCAATTCGTATTTGCCGTCTCGCGAAGCCAGCTGAGTTCCGTCGATTTTCAGGTATTCCCAGGGCCGATCCGGCATGAGCCCGCCCCCGCCCGTTTGCAAGCCCAGCGGCGCGTTCCAGAGCAGGTCGGTGCAAAACACAAATCGTTCGCCGTCCCAGGTGTAGAGGAAAGGGCAGGAGGTGTTGATCCGCTGCTTTTCCTGAACCACTTGATCCGGTTTGGGATCGATGACCGATTGGGGCACGCCATTGGGGAAAATAATGCGAGCGATGGCGGCAGCCGAATCGTTGCCCAAGCCGAAATGGGTCAGCGGCCGCGTGACGACTTGAGCCTGATAGTGCTGCAGCGACTTGATTTCGATCGTGGAGCCGATCGCGAAATGGTTGATGCGTCCCACCAATTCCTCGTCACCGCCTTGAAGCTTGAAGGAAAGCCAATGCAGTTTTTGGCCGTCCTCATTTCGAATCCATGCGACTCCATTGCTTCCCGCAACAACCAAGTCGAGATCGCCGTCGTTGTCGACGTCGCCCAGATCGCACGTCGCGACTGTGCCCGACGCGTCGATGGGTTCAAACTTTTGCAGGCCGCCCTCGGCGCCGGCACCACGCGAGATGAATAGCTTGCCGTCTCGCCAGCCGATGACGTCGGTGGCTCCGTTGTTGTCGCAGTCGCCCAGCACTCCGCCGACCAGCGATTGCCCGTCGACCTCGGCCGTTCGCCTCGCCGTCACAACGGGCGGCGCGGTGGCCGTCAAAAGAAGTTGCGTGCCCTTGTCTCCGCTGAGCACCAAATCCCAGGAGACGTTGCCGTCGCTCTCGACGATGTCGAGCCAGCTTGCGTCTGACCAGGCGGTGAAGCCCTCCGGGACCGGGGTCCAACGAAAGTGACCGTGGCGTAGATTCTCCAAGTATCCACGCGGGCCGCCGTCGGCGCTTGCGACCAGGATGTCGATGTCGACATCGCGGTCCCAATCGACCGCGATCAGCGAGTGAACTCGCCCGCCCGCCTGAGGCAATTGCGACCAGGACGAAATGTCGTCGAACGTCATGTCCCCGCGATTCGACCACAGAACCAATCCGTCCTGGGCTCCGAACACCGCATCCAAATCGCCGTCATGGTCGAGATCGGCGAAGACGGCGCGCGTGACACCATTCGGTATCGCGACGCCCGCAGCCGGGGCCATTTCACGCAGGCTGCGTTGTTGCGTTGCTTGATCCACTTCGTTCTTCAGTACCACGACGCCCTTTTCGCCGAAGACCACCAAGTCGGGATCGGCAACGTGCAGCGGGGGAAGGCCGGGGCCGGCGTATTTTGAGTCGCGGTCGAGGTCGGCCAGGATCATGCCCCGGGCGTCAATCGCGAGGGGCGCTTCCACCAACAAAGACCACTCCCCGTTTTCTTTCTGACTAAAAACCACAACTCGGTCCGGTTCTAACGCCACCACGTCCAACCGCCCATCCAGGTCGTAGTCGATCGATTGAACCGCGACGACTTTGGTGCTGGCGTCCACGGACTGCGGTTCTTGCGTTTGAAAACGCAGTTCCGGCAAGGGCGGCGGTTCGATCGTGTTCGGCCTCGAGCGAATGGACACAAGGTCGGCAGCGACAAACTCGAGCGGGTTGGGGACGATGCGGCGCAGGTCGGACTGCGCGAGTTCGATTGGTCGAACGTTGTTGACCAAACGCACGAGCGCGTTCTGAATTGCCTCGGCTTGATTGCCTCGCTCCAGCAACATGGCTACTTCCGCCAGTGATCGCTTTACATTCTCCGAAGGCGCGGGGCCTTCCAAGTGTGGTCGCAGGGAATCCTTGATCTGTGCAAAGACCTCGGGAATCGGCCCGTTTCCGTTCCTGGCAAGTGCAAGGATGTATTCGAGTTGCACGAATAGATTGCCCGCGGCCAGTTCGTACGCCCGTGTGATTGCCTCGACCGCTTCCTCCGTAATGGGCTCATACGCCGGCGGATTAATCGTGCGAAAACGTTCGAAGGGATAGACCGCGTTGCGAGGGTCAAGAGCCTCCGCACGCTGGAATGCAGCGATGATGTCTGCCGTCCGCTCCATGTCGCCCGTGGTGTCGCGAGCCTTGATCAGCACGCGAGCTCGCAGGAAATGGGCAATCGCCGATCCCGGCTGCTCACTCAGAAAATGCTCCACCGCCTCCTCGGCGGCGGTAAACATCGCGTCCGTTAACTCCTTTGCCTCGAGTGTCAACACCGCGCTCACCGCCAGATTTTGGATCGCGGAAGGCTCCTTCGGCAATTGCTCCAAAATCTGTTCAAATCCCTCTGTCGCCTGCCGCAGTTCACTGTTCTCCAAATGCGCGACCGCCCTCATTTGTAGTCGATTCAGAGCGTCGATCTCCGGATCTGTGAGCGAAGCAGCACCCGGTCCGACCGGCCTAACAGGCTTGGGGAAATTGCGCAAGGCCACGATGGTTGCGCCAACCAGCACCGCCGCGACGATCAGCAGTACGAGCCGCGATTTGCCCCGGCGTCCGCGATAGGGACGTTTGCAACTGGCAGGGCGAACAGCCAATCGATCCATGATTCCTCTCCGCGACAACTCCTGGTGTTCGCGACGGCGATAGCAGATCACGTCGCGAAGTTGAAGTCAGGATATCCGGTTGGCTGGGTTTTGGCAGTCCCCCGTGATGGGATGACCGAGCTCGAATTCCCGAGGTCCAGCGAAGCGTCCGGCGTTTCTCTCACCTAATCGGAATCTCGAATTCTTCGGCAAAAGTTCTTGAGAAAAACGGCAGCCGAAGCCAATCGCTTTGCCAGCGAAGTATACGTCGGCGACCCGATGCCCGTTCATTCCAAGTTTCATTCCAAGACACACACGTTTCACCCCGCTGCTGGTCTGGAATGAGTTCAAACGTGTGTGTCTTGGAATTGAGTTAGGCCGTCGAGTTACCCCGCAGACAGCCACCCTGGGTTGGAAAGATACGCAGTCCGGCCAGCGCTTTCTCGCATTCCAAGACACACAGGTTTTACCCCGCTGGCGGCCTGGAACGAGTTCAAACGTGTGTGTCTTGGAATTGAGTTAAGCCGTCGAGGTACCCGCAGACAGCCACCCTGAGTTGGAAAGATACGCAGTCCGGCCAATCGCTTTCGCGCATTCCAAGACACACACGTTTACGCCGCCGGCGGTCTGGAACGAGTCCAAACGTGTGTGTCTTGGAATTGGTCATTCCACTTGGCGCTGGGGCGGGCTTGCTGCAAGATGAGCATGTTATGGCTATTGAGACGTTGTCCGACAATGCGACTCGCGCTCTGGATCTCCGCCCGCTGTGGATCGGTCCGATTCGCGTCGACCCGCCGGTGCTTCAGGCACCCATGGCCGGGTTCACCAACTACGCGTTTCGCCAGATTGTCCGCGAGTACGGCGGGGCGGGACTGCAGGCGACCGAGATGGTCAACGCGAAGGGGTTCCTATGGATGGACCAGCACGAAGCCGAGCATCCGGATCGGCTTTGGGGCGTTCGCGACGAGGATCGGCCGCTGGCGGTGCAGATATGGGACAACGATCCGGAGACCTTGGCCAAAGTCGGTGCCAGGCTGGCTCACGAGTATCGCGTCAGCATTGTCGACATCAACTTCGGTTGTCCGGTGAAGCAGGTGACGCAGAAGGCACACAGCGGGTCGTACCTGTTGCGTGATCCCGATCGCATGGGGCGGATTATTGAGCGGGTGGTGGCGGCCTGTTATCCGACTCCGGTGACCGCAAAAATCCGATTGGGATGCACGCGCGATAAGATTAATGCCATCGATGTGGCTCAAGTGGTAGAGGGTGCCGGGGCATCGGCTTTGACGGTGCATGGCCGTACGGCGCAGGATTTCTTCAGCGGCCGGGCTGATTGGGCTCGCATTTCTTCGATTAAGCCGTACCTCAAAAAAATTCCGCTCATCGGCAACGGCGATCTCGATTCGCCGGCCGCAGTGCTCCATGCCTTCCAGAATTACGACGTCGATGGCGTGATGATCGCTCGTGCGTCCTTGGGAAAACCGTGGCTCTTTCGACAGGTGCATGCCGCGTTGCGAGGCCTGCCCGTTCCGCCTGATCCCACTCTCGCGGAACAGTTGCAGTGCATGCTCCGGCACTATCGGCTGGTGTGCAGTCGCTTTGGCGATGAAAAAGGCACCGTGCTGATGCGAAAGTATGCCTGCAATTACGCGAATGGTCGGCCCGGGGCTCGCAATTTCCGCGCGAACGTGGCGAGGGTCTCGACGCCGCAAGAGTTCTTCGAAGTCGTCGACAAATTCTTTCCGCGAGACGGCCTCGTAACCCCGAGCAGTCCCGGAGATCAAGCCGAGGCTGAACAGCCCAACTGCAGCGAGCAGACCGACTGCATCAGTCGGTCGGAATACGGCGACGAACCGGAATGCTGCGGCTGAGCACGGTGCTGCGGATGCAACTTTTGCTGAGGCGATGCGGAACGATTCTCGTCGAATCGGTTCCGATTAATCGGCAACTCACCTTGTCGTTGCGTCTGACCGCCACTTTTTCAGGTCTAGTCTTCTGACTGGAACTGACTCTTCGATGTCAGCACCCGGTAAAAGCAATAGCCGGTCGACACGATGATCAGGCCCCAAACTGCAGCCATAAATACGATTGCCGATCCGCTCATGATTCAGTCTCCGGGTAAGTGTCGGTTCCGGTGGCTCGCCGTTTCTTCCAAGCGATGCTCACGAGGATGGCGAAGAATGCGAATGAACCGACCAGGGCTAGCCGATCTACCAGTCGCCAGAATCGCAAGTCACGGACGAATTTCGCCTTCTCGACGTCGTCCTGGGGGATGGGCAGGTCGAGGAACAACAGTTTACCGATCATGCCGTCGGGCGACCATTCCCAGGCTGGCTTCGCACCGTCGGCCGCACCGAAGAGGTGCGTGTCCCATCCGGCTTTCGGTTGGAAGATGTAGCCGATCAGAATCAGAAATAAGAAGGCCGGTGTGACGTACTGGATGATGATGCGAAAGAAAGCCGGCACGTTCAGTTCGGCCCCTTTACTCATTTCGGTCCAGCCGCGTTGCAGGCCAAATACCCAGGCAAACAGGATGGCCTCCAGGAAGGCGAAGACAACCAGTCCGAAGGTGCCGGCCCAGTAATCGAATTCGTCAAAGAACGAACCTTGATTGAGCATCGCAACGGGCAGCGCCAGGGGGAGCAGCATCAGTCCGAAAACCATCGCGCTGCGGGCTCGCGACATCATAAATTCAGTCTGCAGGAAAGCCATGACCGGTTGTCCCATGGCGAGCGAACTGGTGATGGCCGCGAAGAACAGCAGTCCGAACCAGAGGAACCCGGCGACGGGCGCCAGTGAACCCCAGTTCTGGAAAAGCTCGGGAAAGACCATGAAGCCGAGCCCGAATCCGGATCCACCGGACGTACTGGCTTTCACGGCGTCGAGGCCGAGGTAGGCGACGGCAATCGGGATGAGGATCGTTCCGCCAAGCACGACTTCGCAAAACTCGTTGGTCCAGGCTGCCGTCGCACCGGTCAACGTTACATCATCCTTTTCTCGAAGGTATGAGGCGTAGCAATGAATCGAGCCCATGCCGATGGAGAGCGTGAAGAAGATTTGCCCGGCAGCGGCCAGCCACACTGAAGGATTGGAAAGTTTGCTCATGTCCGGAGCCCAGACAAAGTTCAAACCGACGAGCGGGCTTTCGACCGCCTTGGCGTCGCTGAAGAACGAATTGCCCGATGCGGCGAGATCCTTCGTGCCCTTGGTTGACGTTGCGGCGCTGTTTTCGGCAGCCTTCTCCGATTCCGCATCCGCGACGGACGCGGCGGCTTGGTCAGGCGACGGCGACGTCGCCGGTTTGGAAATGCATAGGCCGCGGACTGCGAGCAAGGCAGCGAAGACAATCAGCAGAGGCATGCCGATCTTGGAGACGAGTTCAATACCCTTCGCCAGGCCGCGCGAGAGAATGGCAACATTCATGGCGATGCAAATTGTGAACAGCACCAAACCGACTCCGGTTGCGGTGAACATCGATTTCTGATTGCCGGTGAGCATCTCGAAGAATTCGGAGCCCTTCGTCGTTTTGAATCCGCCGACGATCGAGTATCCGGCGTAGGCCAGTGTCCACGTTTCGATAAATAAGTAGTAGGACGCAATGATCAGGTTGGTCCAAACGCCAAAGACACCGAAATACTTCCAGATCGGACGACGGCCCATCGCGTCGAAGACGCCGGGCGATGAATGATGGCCGAACTTTCCGCCGTAGCGGCCCATCGTCCACTCAACCCAGATCAGCGGCAGGCCCACGACCAGCAAGGCCACGAGGTACGGGATCATGAACGCCCCGCCGCCGTTCTTCACGGCCTGAGCGGGAAAACGCAGGAAGTTGCCCAGCCCGACGGCGTTGCCGGCCATGGCGAGCACGAGTCCGATGCGGGAGCCCCAACGTTCTTTTTTCGCCATGCGTATTCTCCCGCAATCGCGGTGAAATCTCCGTCATTATGGTCCGAGGCCGATCCGCAGCAGGACGTTCAACCTGCACCCTTGCAGCTCGTTGAGTTGTCGAGGCTAGACAGCTCGGCTGGATGGCTCTGCTAGCGTCGCCGATGCAGGCAAGGTTCTATCGTGCAAATCTAGCGATGTCAATCGTTTGCGCATCGAGATTTCACAGCGGAAATGAAATTTTCAAATATATCATTGTCAAAATTGTTTTAACCCCGTATGGTAGTGTGACAGCAGCGCAACAGCCCCTAGGTCGAGTGCCCGGATCCCTCGGCCGAAAGGGATCGATTCCGGCCACCTAACAGCCGCAAAGTTTCGCTACGCAGGCGATGGCGCGGGCCGGTTCGAAGGCTCGGCGAAGGCCATGTCGAACGCGATGGCAAACGGGAGAGGCTGCGACGGAAGCAAGGCGGATAGCGGCAGGTGTTTGCCGGCAGTAGGTTCGGGTTCTCCGCCGAAGCTGAATTGGAACAGCATGACGACATCGAATTCCCAACTTGATTCTCGAGGCCCGCAGTCGACGCAGGATGCGATTCCGTCGGACAGCGGTTTGATCGATTTGCTGCGGAAGCATCAGCAGATGTCGGTTTCCGAGATGGCCGGCGCGATGCAAGTGACGGCAACAGCCGTGCGTCAGAGATTGAACCGGTTGATGGGGCAAGGGTTGGTTCAGCGGTCGGTGGTTCGCGAGGGCCGTGGCAGGCCGAGTCATCGGTACGAATTGACGCAAGCAGGGCAACGACAGGGCGGTTCGAATTTCGTTGATTTAGCGATGGCGTTGTGGCAGGAGATTCGAGCCATTTCGGATCCGCAAGTGCGACGGGGGTTATTGGAGCGGATTTCGCGGCGGTTGGCTGAGAGCTACGCGTCGCAGGTGCATGGCGGGACCGTGGAAGAGCGAATGCAGTCTCTGGCTCAACTGCTGACCGATCGTCGGATGCCGTTTGAAGTGCAACATCGAGGCGAATTGCCTGTTTTACAGGCCCATGCCTGTCCTTATCCGGGACTGGCGGAGCAGGATCGAGGCATCTGTGCCGTCGAGCGGATTTTGTTTGCGGAGTTGGTGGGAGAAAACCTGCGGCTGGAGCAGTGCCGGTTGGACGGTGCTTCCTGCTGTACGTTCGGGGTGAGTCAAAACTGAGGCGAAGGGAGACGGTTAAACCACAAGGGCGGTGTGCCTGAAAGGCGACGACGGGGTGAAGGGTCGGTTGTCCCCAGCCAAAGTCGTCGCAGAAGGCTTGGCGTCCGCTGGAGAATCGGCCGGAAACTGGTATCTTGTTGAGCTGCAAATCTGGCCAATTTAGTCCGCGCAACGGGCAACAATCGTAACCAAATCGATTTGGAAATTCGTCTCAAGAACGGAACGGAAAAAGTCATGACACAACCATGGATTGAAGGTCGGTTTGAAGAGAACGTCTTTGTGACGTCGGTCGAGCAAGCGATCAATTGGGCACGGCAGTCGAGTCTCTGGCCGATGACGTTCGGTCTGGCATGTTGTGCCATTGAAATGATGGCGACGGGTGCGAGTCGCTTTGATATCGATCGCTTTGGCGCGGGCGCTTTTCGTGCGACGCCGCGACAGGCTGACTTGATGATTGTGGCCGGCACCGTCACGTACAAGATGGCGAGTCGCGTGCGTCGTCTTTACAACCTGATGCCGGATCCGAAATTCGTGATCGCCATGGGAGCTTGCACGGTCGGTGGAGGTCCTTACTTCAAGTGGGGCTACCATGTTGTGAAGGGTGTCGACTTGGTCGTGCCGGTGGATGTGTACGTCCCGGGTTGCCCGCCGCGTCCCGAGGCCTTGCTGGAAGGGTTGATGCGGATTCAAGACAAGATTCGCGGACACCGGATTGCGAGGAAGCAAGGCGGTGAAGCCGGGTTCCTGGTGGCCGGCGAGAAGATTGAAGACGAGTTGCCGGTCCCGCACCACACGGGTCATACGGCAGTGGACGAGACGTTCCAGCCGTTGTTTGAACATCAAAAAATTACGGGTTAATTGGAGGGAGCAAGCCGAACGGTCGTGTGGCTGTGCTGGTTTGCGACTGAAGAAAGGGCAGGTTTGCGAGCGATGACGGACGTTCTGACCATTACGGATCTGCATGTTTCGGTCAATGGCAAGCCGATCTTGCGGGGCGTGAATCTGGTGATGCGGCGCGGTGAAACCCACGCCCTCATGGGACCTAACGGCTCGGGGAAAAGTACCCTGGGGTTGGCGCTCATGGGCCACCCGAACTACGAAGTGACGCAAGGCAGTATCGACCTGAACGGCCAGGACCTGTTGGCGATGGAAGCAGATGCTCGCGCCAGAGCAGGCTTGTTCATGGCCTTCCAGCGACCGGTTGCCATCCCGGGCGTGAAGATGGCCGACTTCCTGCGTCATGCAACGACGAATGTGCGGAACCCGGAGCGTAAGGAAGGCGAGCAGTTGATTCCAATGAAGGAGTTTCGCAAAGAACTCCGTTCGCGGATGGAACAGCTGCGAATGGATCCCGACTTCGCTCGCCGCTATGTGAACGACGGATTCTCCGGCGGTGAAATGAAGCGTGCCGAAATCCTTCAACTGGCGATGCTGCAGCCGAAGTTCGCGATACTCGACGAGACCGATAGCGGATTGGACGCGGATGCGGTGCGTCTGGCTAGTGAGAGCATCGCCGAAATCGGTCGCAAGAACATGGGCCTGCTGATCATCACGCACCACGATAAATTGCTGGAGCACAATCCGCCCGATTTCACTCACGTGATGCTGGGCGGACGCATTGTGGAAACCGGGGGCGTCGAATTGGCGGTCGAACTGCATTCGCAGGGTTACGATCGCATTCGGAAAGCCTACCCCGAAGCGGAGGCCGAAAACCGTGCGATGCTCGAGCAGGAATCGCTAAAAGAGCGAGTGGCGCTGGCCTAGCGTCCGCCTTGGGCAGGCGCGCAGGGCAGGCGCGTAGGGCAGGCAGCACGCGAGCCTGGTTGCTGGGAGCTGATTGCCTGGAATGGGAGCGAATTGGCTGAGTCGGTCCCGGCCGCGGCAGTCGGCTCGTTGCAAGACGAATTTGCAAAACAAAGTGCAAAACAAACAAATTGTAGGACGAAGTCAACCGTCAAATGGCAGGAGCGGTTGTGCTGAGCGGGAGTCGGGCGGCGGGGTTTTGTTTCGACCGCAAACCGACAGGTCGCTCGCAGGTCACGTGTGTGTCAGCGAGATGAGATCAAGTCGAAGTTTACAAAGCGAAGCGATTGTCCAACCAGACGGCCCTGGAAGGGGCTTAGAGAATCAGGATCAAAATCATGGCCAGTGAATTGCTGACCGATCCGATTGGTGAAATCAATAAGTACGATTTCCGCACCGAGACCACTCCCGTTTTCCGGGCCCGTAAAGGGTTGAACGCGGAGGTGGTTACCCAGATTTCGGAGATGAAGAACGAACCCGCGTGGATGCGGGAGTTTCGTCTGCGAAGTTTGCAGGTGTTTGAATCGAAGCCGATGCCGAAATGGGGCGGCCATGTCGGGATCGATTTTCAGGAAATCTATTACTACCTGAAGCCAACCGATCGACAGGGGCGGACATGGGAAGAGGTGCCTCAGGAAATTAAGGACACGTTCGACAAATTGGGCATTCCCGAAGCCGAGCGGAAAATGCTGGCCGGAGTGAAGGCCCAATTTGAGAGCGAAGTGGTCTACGGATCGCTGAAAGAAGACTTGGCCAAGAAGGGCGTGATTTTCCTCGATACCGATTCGGCGCTTCGCGAGCATCCGGATCTGTTTCGAGAGCACTTCGCGACGATCATCCCGCCGGAAGACAATAAGTTTGCGGCCTTGAATTCCGCAGTCTGGTCGGGCGGGTCGTTCATCTACGTGCCGAAGGGCGTGAAGATCGAGTTTCCGCTGCAGGCCTATTTCCGTATCAACGCGGAGAATATGGGGCAGTTTGAACGGACGCTGATCATTGTCGATGAGGGTGCCGAGGTGCACTATGTCGAGGGTTGCACCGCTCCGATGTACAGCTCGGAGAGCCTGCATTCGGCGGTTGTCGAGATCATCGTGAAGCGTGGTGCGCGTTGCCGGTACACGACGATTCAAAATTGGGCGAATAACATCTACAACCTCGTGACGAAGCGTGCCGTTGCCTACCGCGATGCCACGATGGAATGGGTCGACGGCAATTTGGGCAGTCACCTGACCATGAAGTATCCGGCTGTGTACATGATGGAACCGGGAGCGCGTGGCGAGATCCTTTCGATCGCGTTCGCCGGTGCGGGACAGCATCAGGATGCAGGCGGCAAGTTGGTTCACTGTGCGCCCAACACAACAGGCCAGATCATCTCCAAGTCGATCTCGAAGAACGGTGGACGAAGCAGCTACCGCGGTTTGGTTCGCGTGGAAAAGGGTGCGAAGGATTCGAAGTGCAACGTCGTTTGCGACGCATTGATTCTCGACCCGAAGAGCCGCAGCGATACCTATCCATACATCGAGGTTGCGGAGCAGGAAGTTACGATCGGCCATGAAGCGAGTGTTTCCAAGATCGGCGAAGAGCAGCTGTTCTATTTGATGAGCCGCGGGCTGACCGAGCAGGAAGCAAGCGCGATGATCGTCAATGGCTTCATCGAGCCGCTGGTTAAGGAACTGCCGATGGAATATGCGGTGGAGATGAACCGGCTGATCCAGTTGCAGATGGAAGGTTCGGTTGGGTAGCCGGGAGTCGCTGCCCCG
>JBJOLO010000362.1:0-4665 GCA_046045565.1 Planctomycetota bacterium
CACCACCAGCGTATTCGCATCCTTGGCAACGCGGCCTTTCTGGTCGTCGCCATAATCGGCTTCATTCGCCAGGTCTTCGCCCATCCGCTTCAAGAACGTCTCCGACTGCCGAATCAGGTCCTTCGCCGGTGCGTAGGTCGACGGCTTCGGTCGCGTTCCATCGGCCGATCGCAATTCGCCCCAAAGCACCGTCAAACAAACGACCGAGACGACAACGACTAGCGGGCGTGAGAAGATCATGCGGCTCATCCTTCGCGAGAGATCGTGGAGTAAACTTTTTTTTTTCGAGTCGGGGAAGCGAATCGTCAGGTAAGCCTGCAGGCCGGAGAAAACGAGGATCCTCCGTCGAGGCGAACTCGGCCCGGGCCGATGAGTCGAATGAACGACCGCACCGTTGATTCGGCCCGAATTCTACCGCCCAAGCCGGTCGGCCTCCAGCCATTTGCCGGCCGGGGAAGGGCGAAACGCGACTTCAGCAGGGTGGATCCAGCGTGGGGAGCCTCGAAAAAACCGCGGCGCGGCCACTTTGGGGAGGTTCACCTGTGCGTTAGAATCGGGCCTCGAGGCGTGCCGGCGAACGAGCCGACGCCCTGCGAGACTGGTCCCTTCAACTCCCCTGCGGCCCGCGATGTCGTCCACTTCCTACAAAGACGCCGGCGTTGATCTTGAATTGTATGAAAATGCCATGGCCCGGCTGCCGCGGCTCATGCATCGCACCTTTTCGCCGCGGGTGATGCGACTGGACGGCGGATTTGCCGGCCTGTTTCAGTTGGATTTCGCCAACCCGCTTTTCAAACGCAACTACGACGAACCGGTGCTCGTCTCCTGCACCGATGGCGTGGGCACCAAGCTCAAAGTGGCCCAAAAGGCGGGAGTCCACCACACGGTCGGTATCGATCTCGTCGCAATGTCGGTGAATGACGCCATCTGCTGCGGCGCCGAACCGCTGATTTTCCTCGACTACGTCGCCATGTCGCACGACGACCCTCCGACGCTCGAAAAAATCGTCCAAGGGGTCAGCGACGGGTGCATCAACGCAGACTGCGCACTGCTCGGCGGCGAAACGGCCATCATGCCCGATCTGTACGCTCGAGGCGAATACGATCTGGCAGGCTTCTGTGTGGGTGTCGTCGAGCGACGACATGTGATCGACGGATCGGCGATTGCACCGGACGATGTGGTGATCGGAATCGCTTCCAGCGGACTGCATTCGAACGGCTACAGCCTGGTGCGGAAAATTGTGTTCGACCGAGCCAAACACGATCTGGGCGACATGATTCCGGAATTGGGTCAAACGGTGGGCGATGCACTGCTCACCCCCACTCGCATTTACGCCCGCGTGACGCGCCGGATCCTGAGCCACTACAAAGTGAAGAAAGTCGTCCACGGTATCGCGCACATCACCGGCGGCGGCTTACACGAGAATCTGGAGCGGATCGTCCCTGAAGGATCACGCGTTTTGATCGACCGGGACAGCTGGACCGTGCCGCCTGTGTTCCCCTGGCTGCAACGACTCGGCAATGTCGAACCCAATGAGATGCACCGCGTCTTCAACATGGGCGTCGGACTGGTGCTGGTCGTCAGCCCGTTCCATGCGGAAAGCATTCGACGCATGATCCATGCCCTCGGCATGGAAAGTTGGCTCATCGGCCGCGTCGTCTCCGGCGAAAAGGGCGTTGTCTGGAGTGACGCCTAGACATATACGCCCAAACGCGATCGCGACTCAGCACGGCATGAGCACCTGCCCGCGCTGAGGCAATCAGTCTCGCGCCACGACTTGCTGCTGCTCGTCTTTTCCCGAGCCCTCTGCCGACGTTTTGAACTGTGTTGTTCCGCCGTCGCGCATGGCCAGCGCTTTCTCGATTGCCCGTGCCATCGTGCCGGCCGTAATCGGACCTTCAAACTTGATCACCGGCTTGCCCGGCCCCGGGAACACGGCGTACATCGGCAACTGCCGCGATGGATGTCCGAGTGCATCCATCAGCATCCCGACCAGTTCTTCGTCCTTCCCATAGTCGGCTCGAAACGCCACCACACCATGTTTCTTGAAAAGGGCGGTGGTGGCCTTGGTATTCAACGCCGTCGCTTCATTGACCCGGCATACCGCGCACCAGTCCGCAGTAAAGTCGACCAACACAATATTGCCGCTCGACAGCGATTCCTCGAACGTCTCGTAGCGGTAGTCCTGCCAGAAACGATGCGGCACTAACAACCAGAAGGACAGGAACCCGACAGCAGCCGTAATCAAACTGCCGGAAACCCAAGCCACCAGCTTCTGTTCGATCTCGGCGGTGATCGACGTACGGCCGATCCACCAGCATCCGGCCCAGAGCCCGACCAACAAACCAAACGTCGCTCCGACGTAGTCCTTGTTCAAGAACGAGAAAATGAACGCGACCGTTCCCAGCATCATGAATCCCATGACACTTTTGAACGTGATCATCCAGTCGCCCGGCCTGGGGAGGAATCGCACCAGCACCGGGAAGATGCCGATGACGATGTAAGGCGAAGCCATTCCTGCTCCCAGGGAAAAGAATGTCAGGAACGTCGTCGCGGGCGGTTGCGAAACCGACCATGTGAGAGCCGAACCCATGAACGGTCCCGTGCAGGGAGTGGCCAACAACGTGGTCAGCACGCCTTTGCCGAAGGCACCCGACAGCCCCTCACGCTCGGACAATCGCACGGCGGAACCGGTACCCAAGAACCCGGGCAGCGGAATCTCCCACACACCAAGCATGCTCAACGCGAAGGCGAACACCAGACAGGTCAACACGATCGTGAAGGCCGGCGAATTGAATTGCTGGCCCCATCCGAGCCCGAGCGTTACGGAAAAAGTTGCCAAAGCCAGGAACACGAGAATGATTCCGAGCGAGTAACTGAGATTCAGCAGGAACACCTGCCGGCGACTGCCCTGACTTTGATTAACGAACGACAAGACTTTTAACCCGATGACAGGCAGCACGCAGGGCATGAAGTTCAAGAGGAATCCGCCGACGAATGCCAGCATCACCGCGCCCGACAGCGTGAGCGTCGCGCTGTCTTCCGACTTGTCGAGCGGCTGCGTTTCGAACTTCGCGATTTTTCCTGCGGCGCCTTCTGCTGCCGAACCGGATTCACCCGGAACGGTTGCAGTGCCACCAGCGACGGCGTTCGCGGGACTGGTCGATCCACCCGACGTCGAGGGCTCGAGCGTGAAGTCACCTTGCGAGTTGCGTTTGGCCCAATCTGCGGCCTTGCTATAGGGAGCGTCCAGAAATTCCGCTTTGCCCGCACGTTCCGACGCACCCGTTCCTACCACGAGCATCAACCGAAATTCAATACCTGCCGGTGCGTCGCATGCCTTGTCATCGCATGTTTGCAATCCCAGATAACCGCGCACCGGGTACTCGCCCGACACCGCGTTCTTGGGAACGGTGATCGGCAGCTTCCAGGTGACCTTCTTTTCGTGATACAAGTCTTGCCCGTGAAGCACCGGTTTGGAGTCTGCAGCGACGGCCGATCGTTTCCAACCTTCAGGCAGACTGATTCCGATCAATGCCGGCTTCGATTGTCCCGCATCACCACGATCGAATTCATCGTAAGCGTAGATGTGATAGCGGGTGTCCGGCGTGGCCACGACCGATAGATCGATCGTGGAACCGGGTTGGACCGGCGATGCAGGCGCGAGCACATTGACCGACGCATGGGTAAATCGTGGTTTGTACGGCCCCGGTTTCCCGACGGACGTTGCCGAAGTTGCAGGCGTGGAACCGGGATTGGCCTTGAATCCCACCAGTTTCACCGGCACTTTTTCGCGAAACTGCAGGCAGGTCTCCGAGCACGCCTGGCCTTTGGCCTCGAGTTCCACCGTGAATTTACCCGGATCGATGTTCGCAGGCAGAGTAACCGGAACCGTCCAGGTCACGGAGCCCTCGTGCTCTTCGCTCGGCACATCGAATTCGCCTTGGTGAACCTTGGGGGCGGGATCCGCGCGGAAGGCGCCCTTGAGTTGAATTTTCGGCTCGGACTTCAGCGTCAATTTGGTGGGCTGAGGTCCGCCCGGTTGCTGCGATACGGAATAGATGTGCCACCCTTCGAGGATCTTCGCGCTGACAATCAATTCGCCTTCCGATCCGCCCTGCTTCGCCTCGATCCGCGCCTGAAAGGTCACATGGGGAGCCTCGAAGGCGTTGGCAGGTGAATCGGCATCCGCTCCGGGATCGCCGAGTTGTCCGCCCAATCCCAATCCACCGGGTTGCCCCCATGCTTTAAGGTTGTCGAGTCCACCAAGGCATGTGAATCCGGCAATCAGAGTTAAGAAGATACCGCGCAACAGGCAATTCATTATGATTCCTCTGGCAATCGATCGAGACGTTGGCAACTGCGGCTCATTCTAACCATCGCTGAAATTCAGGGTCAATCGAGATCGATCGTGGAAAGCCGACGCAATCGGGTGAGAAAGCCTGCGATACGTTGCGAGATTTGTTGCGGATGATCGAAAGTCCGCCGTTCTACGCATAGCCACTGAATCCAGTTCATCGGGCTGAGCAACGCACTCGCTCGGTCCAGCAGTGGCACCAACTGTCGCTCGGCATGGCTCAGCGGCCGCACCGATTCGTACGCATTCAGCCCCATTTCCCAGTCGCTTTGCGCGTCCCCTACTAGGCTCCCTAGCAACCGGGCGAC
>JBJOLO010000401.1:0-10828 GCA_046045565.1 Planctomycetota bacterium
TGTTCCCGCGACTCGCGTTCTTCGGTCGAAAGCTTTTCGCGGTCGGCGTAGTACTGAAATTTCTCGGTGGTTCGCTTCTCCGCAATCTTGTTGTATTCACGTCCGGCCTCGGTGATTGGCAACGAGATCGCCAGCGATTGGCCCACGCCACCGACGATGCCGCCTAATTGCCCCAGGCTTACCAGGAACATGACCAACCAGTACCAGTACAGCCAACTCACGCCGCCCAATCGCGGACCGGGCGTTTCATTCAGACCGTCCATCGCGGTGTGACCGGTGGCAATCGTGTACCGCCCGAATTCCACTTGCACGAAGACCTTGATCACGCAGCCCAGCAGAATCAACCACAGCAGCGCGGCTCCTGCCTGAGCTCCCACGGTTGTGGCGCCAATCAATTCGCCCGATCCCACAATCGATCCGGCGATGATTAATCCCGGGCCTAATCGCCGCAAAATTCCGGTTATCGTCGTCGGCGGAGCTTCAAAAGTTTCAACACTCATGAATATTTTTCCAAGCTGGATTGCAGGGGGCGATCTCGATGTGCGTAACCGGGAGCGAGGCAGTACAGTTCAGAGGCATCAATCAAGCGGCAGAAATTTAACGCAGACCGGAATCGGAACCGCGATGGCATTCCCGGTGGGCAGAAGCTTTCCTGTGTCCAGGTCGACCTTGAACACGACGACGCGGTCTGACTCCTGGCTGCCGACCAGTACATACTTGCCGGTCGGATCGACGCCAAAATTGCGAGGCACGTTTACGTCCTGCGCTTGATGCGCGACGTAAGCCAACTTGCCGTCGTCGCCAATCTTGAAACTCACAATGCTGTTATGGCCTCGGTTGGATCCGAACAAAAACTTGCCCGACGGATGAACCTGAACTTCTGCGGTCGACGTGTTGCCGCTGAAGCCGGGCGGCAACGTACTGATCGTCTGCAGCTCCGTCAACGAACCTTTAGCCGAGTCGTATCCGAAGGCAGTGACCGTTGATGCCATTTCGTTGATGACATAGGCAAACTTGCCATTCGGATGGATGGCGAAATGTCGCGGGCCTGCACCCGGTGCCACCTTGGCGTGAGGCGGATCATTGGGGCTCAGCAATCCTTTGGCGGCGTCGTAGCGGTAGATCAAGACTTGGTCCAGGCCCAGGTCAGCGACGAAAGCAAAACGGTTCGCAGCGTCAAGGTTGATCGAATGAGCATGCGGTGCTTCCTGCCGCTGCTTGTTGACGCTCGATCCCTGATGTTGCACGAACGATGTCGCCGCGCCCAGGCTGCCGTCTTCGCCGATCGGCAGCACCGATGCACTGCCGCCTCCGTAATTCGCGACCAGGACGTGTCGGCCGGCGGAATCGACCACCAAATGGCAAGGTCCCGCGCCGCCCGAAGGCTGCTGGTTCCGCTTTTGCAGCGTCCCATCGGGCTGAATGGCGAATGCCGTCAACCCGCCCGTCTTCTTGCCGTCCAGATCACTGATCTCATTGACCGAAAACAAATACTTCCGCGACGGATGGATGGCCAGAAATGACGGGCTCGTTACCTGGCCCGCAACCTGCGGCGGCGAGAGGGAACCGGTCGCCAGATCCAGATCGGCACGATAGATGCCCTGGCTCCCGCGAGACGAATAGGTTCCGAAATAGACGCGAAACGTTGCCGGCTCCGCGAACGACGCGATGGGCGCTAAGGCTGTTGCGAGCAAGGCCGCGATCACGATGCGACAAGCGTCTGAGGGAATGTGCAGCACGGAGTTGCGGCCGAACTTAACCATGTTCTTTGCCTTCGTAGTAACCGTGAACGCCTGCACGCCGCACTGGCGAAGGCAGGTTCAAGGAGTCGCCATCATGAACCAGACGTGGTGCAACAATCAAGAGGCGTTCAATTGAAAGCGCATCTTGAGCCGAGGAAGACGTTGAAAATGAGCCGCCTGTCGGGCTGTTTCAGCGAGTCAAGATCAGGGTGCGAAAAGCGATCGATGCTGCTGAAATACGAGGCGATAAGGTGCGGTGATTAAATACGAACGAAGATCTTCTGGCGGTACATCCACCAGCAGATCAACCAGAACACCAACAAGACCGCTGTCCGCTCCAGCAACGGTGCGTACGGGCAATCGACCAAAAGGTATTGCAATCCATGTTCCAAGCCCAGCCAGGAATCGAGCGTTGCGAAATGCGTCTTGAGGCTCGATCGAGTCCAACCCCTCATGAGTTGCGACATGCAATACATTGCGATCGAATTCATGCCCACCACGGACAGCGGCCATGCCCATCGCTTCCAACCGCGGATGTCGATTGACCAATAGAATGCAGCTAAAAACCAGAAGGTCCAACCGGAGCTGAACACGGCCCAAGTAGGCGTCCAGATCCGTTTCACGGCCGGACACAGCGACCATCCGGAGACAACGCCTTGCACGGAGGCGGGCCACGTGCTGGTGTCGATCGCCATCGAAACGAGGAAGCAAAGCAGTCCCGCGACGAGGAGCCAACGCAGGATTTGTTGTGGAGTGCGGGTACTACGCAACACCTGGCCCGCCATCAAGCCGAAAAGCATGGTTGCGATCGACGGGATGAAATTGAGCGTTTGATAGCCGCCTTCGTTGATCCAGAACTTCGCCCCCTCCCATTCGGGCTCTTCGCGCGGAAATCGATTCAGTAACCAACGGTCGAATGCGGCCGCCGCATTGGTGTGCTTGTTGAAATGACCTGCGATGCCCTCCATCGCGTTTGTCAGTGCGAGTTCCTTTTCAAGGGCGTCAGCGCTGAGTTTCTTCCGCTCAAAGAGCTGTTGAATGTAGTTCTCAAGGTAAGCACGCTCTTGTGCCGGTATCGTGTACGAACAAAACCACAGGCCATATCCCACGAGAATCACGACGGCGCCTGCAAGTTGACAACGGGTCCAGATCCGCGGCGGCCAATTCCGGGCAGGGTTCTCGCAGAACAAGAACAGGATCGGGTATCCCAGTCCGATTTGCGTGAGCACATTGACCAGGGTGAAATTGGTCAGGTCGCGTCCGTTCGAAGACAGGAATACGCCGAGCATGACCAGGATCAGCGAGCGGACGAGCACGTGTCGCCATTGGGACCATCGCGATTGCCCGTTTTTTGCACGCCGCCCGTACGAGAACGGCATCGCGACGCCGACCATGAACATGAATGACGGTTGGATCAAATCCCAAAATCCGCAACCGGTCCATGGCACATGGTCGAATTCGTAAGACAACAGGCTCAGCAACTTCCGCCAAAGGTTGTCGAAACGCGTATCGGCGAACTGCGATGAAACGTCGGGATGGTTTGCCAAGGCGGTGAACCCGAAGGCGCTCGAAGCCATGGCCATCATGATGAAGCCGCGGTAGGCATCAAGCGAAAGCAGGCGATCGGCAGCGTTCAGTCGGCCTGGTGAACTGGCTGAACGTAAGCGATCGAATGCCGATGGCGGCGAGTCGGACATGGGTTGCCTCCTGCAAGCTTGCCGGGAATCCTGTCAGCCGCGACGAATCACTTAGGGCCGAACGGGGGAGAGTCGCAGTTTCTGATCGAACGTCTTGCCCTGTCGCAGGACGCTGAGGGTGATTTCGGTTCCCGGATCGAGCCCGCGCAGCACGGCGTCGATGTCGCGCGGTTTTACGACCGATTGTTGTTGGACTTTTTGAACGATGTCACCCGGTTTCAAATTTGCTGCCGCAGCCGCGGAGTCGCTGTCGATCGACTCAATCTTGCAACCGGAGTCCGTCGCGACGCTCGTCGCACCCCACCGCGGTTCAAGACCTGCGGGCCATTCGCCCCAGGATTCACCCGCGCGGAGTCGCGGCAACACCGTGGCCGGATCGAGGTAGCGCGTAAACCGATGGCCCCCAAATTGACCGCGTTGACTGAGCACGCCCACCACACGGGCGTTCTGGTCTACGAGCAGTGATCCGGCGTTGAGATCGTGCCAGTCGAGTTCAGCGGAGATCGTCTCGCGAACCACGCGGCGCAGATCGGCGACAAAGGATAGCGGCGGGGCACCCGGGGTTGAACCTTTGGAATAGCCGATGCCGAAGTACATCAGGTTGCGCGGGAGATCGCCACCTGCCGGCATATCGATCGCCGGCCAAGGGCCGGGCGTGCTGATTTTCAAGAGCCCAAGATCGCGCGACCGATCAACGCCGCGGGTCGTCGCTTCTGCCACGCGTCCATCGGACAAACGGATGGTCGCCTGTCGATTGGGACCGAAGCAGCAGTGGCCCGCTGTTAATACGTCGCCATCGGCGGTGAGCAGTAATCCCGAACTTGTGAGACCGTCGGCGAATTGAATGGAGACCGTCGCCGGGCTCATCCTTCCCAGCAGACCCGGGAGCACCGCAATTTGTCCTTGTTGCGGCGCGAGTGCCGCCGGCTGCAGGATGTTGATCAACTCGAAATCATTCTGAAGCCTTGCAAGGTAAATACGATCGAACCAGGTCGGTTGGTCGTCGAGTGAGTGCAAGGTGATGCCCGTGATTTCGATCGGACCGAAATCCGCGTAAAGGTCGCGTGGAAACTCGACCCACTGATCGGGCAGTTGGTCCTGAAACACGCGTTTGGACTCGCCCAAGGACGGGGGCCCGCGGCCACCATCGTATCGAACCGGAAGTTCCCGTTCCTGCTGCGTGTTGAATTCGATACTGAATCGACCTGCCGCTCGACGTCGCACCGCAAACGTCAGATAGCGATACTCGCCCCACTGCGGGCGTTCGCGGATGGCAATGGGACGCGGGAATTTTAATTGCCAAGAAGCACCCGGCGGGACGTGAACGGAATGAACTCCGCAAAACCGCTCGTCGTTGGTTACGGACGCCGAACGATTGCCAGCATCGCCAACCGCTTGGAAAGCGCCTTCCTCATCGAAGCCCTCGTACAGCATCGGTAAGCGATCGATCACGCGCACCGCGCGCCAGACGACCGGCGTCGTCGTCGGTCCCTGCACGATTTGCAGATGAACGGCGTGATTGCGATACGCCCGCAAGGGAACGATGAGCGGCCGGGGATCGGGAAGCGATCGGTTGCGAAGCGGCAGCGCGTATTCGGCGACCGGTTCGCCATTCACGCGTACTTCGAGTCTTCCCGGCTGTGCAGGCGGTGAGGCGTGGAAGGCGGAGACAACAAGCCACTGATCGTTCGAGCCGATGGACATTTCACGCTCGAACGCGAGCTCCTGATTTTTGCTGACGCTACCGCACAGATAGCAACCGGGCAAAGCGGCGGCATCGTCCCATTGGTTCTGCCATTCGATTCCGCCCGGTGCCTGTCCCGCGATCGGCAGCGAGGTGAGCGTCCAGCCGTTCCAAACCGACAAGACATTTGGCGGGCGGTTTGCTAATTCCGCTTTCGTGAGATTGGCATCCAGTTCGATCATGGGATCGAGCCAGTCGGCCATGTCGCGGATATCGAACGGATCGGTTCCCGCCGGTCGGCCATCATGAGCCGGATCGACTTGCAGGACCAATCGCTTCTGGGATGTCACGACAGTCTCGAGACGCAGGTCGCCCGTGGCGACGGCTTGTTGGGAGCCGACCAGAAACGGGCTTTCGAAGAGCGGTGCGGCGGGGGTACCGTCCGCGAACACACGTGCCCGCACACAACCTCCACGTCCGGCGACGCGATCGAGCCCGATCGAAGTGCGAAAAATCCTCGCCGAAGAGGGCAACTCGAAATGCAATTCCGACGTGGCATGCACGCCGAATCCCCAACCGAAATCCTGACCGCCGCTGTGCAGGGGGCCTTGCTGCACGTTGCGGTTGGGCTGCGCTTTGCGCCCCGTGCCGCTGAGCAACGACTTCTCTACGGACTTGCCGGGCCAGCGCCGGCTGAGCGGCACCTCGTGTGGCATAAAGAATCGGCGCATCCAGATCGTGGAACTGGGAACCCAAAGCAGATCGAGACTCCAGGCAGGCTGCAGTCCGTGGATCCACTGCAAGAAGTTTTGCGGACCGCCATCGCCGCGCGAAAAGAATCGCTCGAAAGACGAAGTGAGTGTCAGGCCCTGGTTGGTCTCAATTTGGAAAAGACGAGTTGCTCCGGTCGGGGACAGCAACGAGATTTCATCGAAGTAATTCGACCACGAGTCATTGGTTGGAAAGTGAATTTCGGCGATCTCACTGAAATAGATTTTTCGCTGTCCGTCGGCGACCAACAGGTTCACGAGTCCATCACCGAATCGCGCGGCGCGGTAGGGAAGACTACGCCCGTCGCGCAGCAGAACGGTGGACGGCTGAAAGTCATCGCGGTCCCTTCGCTGCCAAACCAAACGCCGAACGAAACGGGCCAGCACCCGCAAGGGAGCGTCGCTACCGGGCGATGGTGTCGCCAGCGTTATTTCAGGACGAACAAGGAAGTGGGGCGGAAGCGGATCGTAAGGCTGCTCCGTGCCGTCGCGAAAGCCAACGATGGCGCCAGGAAGCCGATCGCCACTGGTGAATTCGACAAACGCTTTGGGCAAGGGGGCAGGAGCCTGGGCCCTGTCTTTAACCCAGCGTGCAGGGTTGCCCGGATCAAGCAGCGCTTGTCCGTCCAACTTCAGTGTCGGTGTCGCCGCGTGTCCTTCGCTGAGCGCTTGACCTTCGATGCGTGTGCCATTGGACATCATCGCGGCGAAACGGGGTGGTTTGTCAGCGCAGGCGAAACGGTTCGCAGGGCCCGCAAAGCTCGCGAGAAGTGCCGTCACGACCAGGATCGCCAGGTTTCGCATGGCCCCGATTGTACACACAGCCTTGTCGATCGACGAGAATCCCCGATAATAAGCCGCTCGTCGCGATTCCCTGTCAAACCGCCCCTGTTGAAACGGAGTTTCCATGTCAGTCCTGGTCGTCGGTTCGCTCGCCTTTGACTCGATCGAAACCCCAACCGAAACGCGTGATCGCGTGCTGGGCGGATCGGCGGTCTATTTTTCCTATGCCGCGAGTTACTTCAGCAAGGTGCGACTCGTCAGCGTCGTGGGTGAGGATTGGCCGGCGGAGTACACAAAACTCCTGCAATCACGCGATATCGACACGCAGGGTCTATCGGTAACTCCGGGCGGCAAGACCTTCTCCTGGAAGGGAAAGTACCTCTCGAACATGAATGATCGAGAGACGCTCGAAGTGCATCTGAATGTGTTTGGCGACTTTAATCCGGTACTGCCCGACGAATACCGCCGATCCCATTTTGTTTTTCTTGCGAATGGTGCGCCTGCGGTCCAAGCCAGAGTGCTCGATCAAGTCGTAGGACCGCGGCTCGTGATGGCCGATACGATGGACTTGTGGATCCGCGAATTCCGCGACGAACTACTTGCCCTGATGCGGCGGGTCGACGGGTTGGTGATGAATGACAGCGAAGCCAAGCTGCTGACCGACGACGAGAACCTGGTCCGCGCGGGACATAAGATCTGCAAGATGGGCCCGAAGTTCGTCGTCATTAAGAAGGGCGAACACGGCGCGATGTTCTTCAGCGAGCACGAAACCTATGTGCTGCCGGCGTTTCCCACCGACAAAGTGGTTGATCCGACCGGCGCGGGCGACAGCTTCGCCGGCGGCTTGATGGGATACCTGGCATCCAAAGGCGATATCTCTGCCCAGTCGCTTAAGGAAGCCATGGCCTACGGCATTCTCGTGGCGAGCTACAACGTGGAAGATTTCAGTCTCGAGCAAATGAAACGAATCTCACGAAGCGACATTGATTTCCGCATGGAGCGCTATCGACGGATGTTGGCGTTCTAGCAACGCAGTGGTGGCGTTTGTGGTTCTCATGCCACGACGAGATCGCAGTCGATCCGCTCGGCTGCGCTTCGACTTGAGGTGCAAGCGGCGAACGAAGACAGAGTCGAACGAAGATATTGGCGAAGTTGCAGAGGAGGCAAATCGCATGAATACGGAAGCAACGCAAGGCGGCGGGGAACCGCAGGGACCGAAGTGGCAACCGATCGGCTCGCATTTGCGACGCGTTGCCGGGGTGCTGGTTGAAAAGGCCAAGACCGTCCCCGACTCCTATCCGATGACGCTCAACGCCATCATCACCGGTTGCAATCAAAAGAATAACCGCGACCCGCACCTGGAACTGAACGAAGATCAGGTGCAGCAGGCGATCGAAGACTTGCGCGAACTCGGCGCGGTCATCGAAGTGCAGGGGTCGGGACGTGTGCCCAAATTCAAACACTTGCTCTATCAATGGCTGGGCGTGGACGAAGTCGAGATGGCCGTGATGGCCGAGTTGCTGCTACGCGGGCCGCAGACCGTTGGGGAGTTGCGTGGTCGTGCCTCGCGAATGAATGCGATTCCCGACTTGAACGCGATGCAGCAGATCCTCGCCTCGCTGATCAAGAAGCGACTGGTGATGGAACTGACGTCCGCCGGACGTGGCCAGATTGTCTCGCACAATCTGTTCAAGGAACGGGAGTTGAACGAGATCCGTTCCCGTATCGGAACGGCCTCGTCAGCTTCCACCGCCGAGGATTCCGACGACCATCCGACCCGGTCGGCCTCGCCGTCTTCCGCGGGCAGTGTGAACACGGGCGGTGTGACCCGTGACATGCTGGCGGAGGTCCAAGTTGACGTTGCCGAATTGCGAGCCGAAGTGAGTCGACTTCGCGAAGAACTGCGCGACCTCAAGCAGCAGATCACCGGCTAAGGCAGATCCTCGGTCGGGACGATGCGCGGCGAGCGGGGCTCGTCGCCAATGCTCGTTCGGTGCAGGCTGGCCGAGTCCTGGGCGACGGGAGCATTGCACCTAGGCCCAAAGCGCTGCGGCCCAACGCGACATGGCCCAAAGCGATACGGCCCGTCCTGCTTGCGTCCCCTTGGCGAAACTCCTCTATATCCCAACGGCGAAACTGTGGCAGAATGAGGCATATGCTGATTCCTCGTTTCACGATCCGCGGGTTGCTGATTGCGATGGTTGTCTGCGGGTTCGTCTTTGTAGCACTCGCTAGTGCGGTACGCGGAGAGCCCTGGGCGGTCGCGACCTGCTGGGCGATTGGATTCGCCGGGTTTCTAACGGCCGTCTATCTGTTTCTGTTTTGTGTGGCCAGCGTGCTCGCACAAGTGTTTCGGCTCTCGGGTTCCCGGGGCAATTCGGAAGGCTCGCCGGTTTCCGCAGGTACCGGACCGCCGCTCATTCCGAGCGAGGAGTCGAAGGAATGAGGTTCGTGCTTCGCGATTATCGTTTGCCTGCTTTGCTACTCCTGGCGTGCCTTGGGTTCATGTCCGAGGTGCGAGGCGAGGATGGGATCTCCATTGACTTGCCGGTAGCGGGTCGAAAGAACACCAGTGGCCTGAAAGTCAACATCGACACGCGATGGGTCAACACGAACGGGTATCGGCCCGTCCGTTTCACGTTGGCCACGTCGAATGCCTCACCTTCGAATACGCTTCGCAAAATCCAAGTCGTGATTCGGGCCGGCGCCGAAGGCGCGCCGGTTCAATCGTCGCGAGGGGCGATGACCGTTCGAGACGAATTGGTGTTGTCGGAGGGGGCATCGACCCATACTCAGGTTGTGCTCGTTCCCCAACGCACGTATTGGGGATCGATGAAGGTGGAGTTTTTCGAAGACGGGTATCCGCTTCGCGATTTGGAGTATGCGGGACCGACCCGAGTGGTTCGTGCGGGTTGGAATCAAAACTGGACTGAGTCGTCGCCAGGGGTGCTGATTATCGATCGCGATACCCCGCCTCGCCCCGATCGGGATGCTTTTGTTGCCGCCGGGAGGGAGACGCTCACGGAAGCGGCCGTGATTCCGGATGTGCAACAGTTGGCCGATCTGCTTCCGGTTTACAATTACAGCACGGTCAATGTTGCGGTTCCAGCGAATCCTGGCAGCGCGACTCCATCCGCATCGAATGCACTCGCGTCCAGTAGTGGGCCTGGCAAACAGACGGGTGATCTGGGGCGGCTACTGAAATTACAGAATCTCGAGCGAATCCATGTTCTGCCGTTCGAAGAATTGCCGGTGGAGGTGCTGGGGTACAGTTGTTTCGATTTGATCATCCTTTCCGAGGAGGATGCGCGTGCGCTGGCGTCGCAGTCACCCGAACGCTGGCGTGCGATGATGGATTGGATTCGGGCCGGCGCGTCGCTGATTGTTTTTGGAGTGGACGCTGGCGAAACCGGGACGTCGGGGCTGGAGAAACTTGTTGGTTTGCCAAGCGGCGGGGATGTTTGGAATGAAGCGGAATTCTCGGCGAGAAATTCCGAAAACGTCGTAGCGGAAAAAAATGCGGGCTACTATCGCAACACGCAGCCCGTTTCGCCCAACGCCAACAGCGAGCAGGGCGACTCCGAATCTGCGTCAGCAGCCGAAGCGAGTGACGCGTCCTCAACCGATCAGGCTGCTGTCGCCGATTTTCGCTGGCGACCGCTGGGCTTGGGCCGATTGTTTGCGCTGCCAAACCCGGACCCGTTTGCGAGCAAACTACCCTGGGCCTGGATCCTCAACACGATCGGTTCCGACCAAAACTGGTTCGAGCGGTACGGAATGTCGATGCACCGAAGCAACAGCGGTTTCTGGAATTTTCTCGTGCGGGGCGTAGGGCGGCCGCCTGTGGTTTGGTTTTTGCTCCTGATCTCCGTCTTCATGATCGTCGCCGGACCGGTGAATTACCTGATGTTGCGATCACGAGGCAAACTGGCATTGCTCCTGGTCACCGTCCCTGCCGGCTCGTTCATAGTCACCATCTGTTTGCTAGCCTATTCGCTACTATCGGATGGTCTGGGTGTTCAGTGGCGATGTCGCAGCGTCACGGTTCTGGATTCCAGCCGCGGCACTGCGGTATCGTGGTCGCGGCATTCGTACTTTGCGGGCCTGGCGCCGCGCAGTGGCCTGGAGTTTCCTCGCGATGCTGCCGTTTAT
>JBJOLO010000416.1:0-13038 GCA_046045565.1 Planctomycetota bacterium
CGAGGCTCGAAAGGATCTCAAGAGATCGACGTTGTAGCCACGCATGTCCATCAATCGACCGATTGGCCGGCCGGTCTTTTTGATTCACCACCGACAATGCCAAAGTATTGATGCGATTTCGCAATTCATCAGGAATGACTCGACGACCCGCCGGTGCACTCGCGTCTGACGCAACGTGACGCATGATACCAACCAAGCATGCAACACGAACCGCATCGATCTGTTGATCGCTCGTGAATTCGTCGATCATCAACGGCAAGGCTTTCGCCAGAGGAACCACAGGATTGTTCGAGCCGACAATCTTGTCTTGCGAGTTCAAATCGGCGATCACGAGCATTGCGCTGAATCGTGCTGCGGGATGATGATTGCCACGAGCGATCTCCGTGCATTTCGCGAGGGCTAAATCAACGAGATGAGGATGGACGGAGTTGTCGTTGGTTGTTAACGAGGCGCACTTGTGAATGTACGCGTTAAACAATCGCTTGCGTTCCATCGCCAGGAAATTGAATTGCTTCGGATCCTGGATCAGCTCTTTCTGTGTCCATCGCGGGAAGAGATAGCCCGTAAAGAATTCGTCCAATTCTGCTTGCGATCCTTCCAGCGTTTTCGTTCCTTGAACTACTTGCTTGACAAGGGATTCGCGTTCGCGGATCGCCGAATTAATGGCGCTGAGTTCTCGCTTGTCGCGACCGCGAATCTCCCAGTCCGCCTTCACCGGAAGTTCGTCATACGCTTTCTCGGAGACCGCTTCCTGGGCATACGCGAGGGTTGCCAACAGTCCGACGAGAACGAGGGAGACCAGGACGCGCAGATGCTGACCGATGCCCTGCTTGTTGACGTTGTGCTGCTTAATTCGGTGCTGCAGGATGTTGTGCTGCACCGTATTGGTTCGCACGGCTGGATCTGTTCGCAAGGCTGGCGCGAGAATGCTCATGAAACCATTTCCTGACGGCCTCAGACGAACGGCCCGGGGTCGCGAATACGAACCTGAGACAACGGAGCGTTCGGTTAAGAGCCTCCGTCAAGTCTAAATGGGCACGACGACCGTTGTCAACTTTGTCGTCTGGGAAAGCCGGGGATCGAACGGGAGTGGGCAGAATTCGGTCCAAAGCGGCCTCGGATCGCTTTTTTGGACTCCTGGGCAGCGTCGGCTGCCGCTCCCGTCAGCCCTAATATCGCAAGATGCACCAGAGTGCCCGAAAGCCGTCTTTCACGCCAATTTTCTTTCCCTCGGCGTACGATCGACGCTCGTAACCGATCGGTCGTTCGTGATACCGAACACCCGGAATGCGAGCGAATTTGGCGGTCAATTCCAATTCGATGCCGAATGCCTTTTCCTGCAATTCGCCGATCTGATCAAGCAGTTCGCGACGAAACATCTTGTAGCAGGTTTCCGCATCCGTCACAGGCCGACCGGTCCGCAGGTTGGAGAGCATCGTGATCATCTTGTTGACGGTGCGATGCCACCAGGGAGACCCCCGCTGCTCGCTGCGGGAGAATCGGCTTCCGTAGACGACATCGGCACGACCTTCGACGATCGGTTGCAGCAGCAAACGAAAATCGCGAGGATCGTATTCCAGATCGGCATCCTGGATCACGATCACATCGCCTGAAGCGTGCGAAAAGCCGGTCTTGAGTGCGGCGCCTTTTCCGCGATTGCCCGGATGAAAAATTACCTTCAGTCCGTTTTGGTTCTCCATCGTCTTGAGCAACTCGCGAGTTCCATCCTGACTGCCGTCATCGACCACGACGATTTCGCAAGGCAGCCCGCAGTTTCGTACGCGCTCAATCACACGCTCGATCGTCGCCAGCTCGTTATAGGCCGGGATGATCACGGACAGTCGAAATCCTTCCGGTAGCCTGTAGATGCCAATGCGTCGGCATACATCTTCGCCCAAAAGCTTTTGCAGGACGGTAATACGATCGCATTCCGACTTCGCATCGGAAGTCTGAACGAGATCATTCGCAAGTCGCAGCAACGATTCCCGCAACTGCCGTGCTTCATCGTCATCGAGATCTTCGCGGACTGCCAACCGCTTCGTGCTCATGCGAAATCCGATTCCCAGGGTGCAATGAAAGTTAGCTTTTCCATCGTAGGAAACACGGCCAAACCGGAAAAGACGGTGCGCAACTTGCAAATCCAACGCTATACTTATGACAATGCTACATCGCAGAGCGGCGGTTGCCGTTCACCCTTCGCGGATTGGGCGAGTTTTTCCATGAATACTGTCCCTAACCCGGCCGACGCCATCGGCATTCTGGAAACCACGGGGTTCACCCCCGCGATGGTGGCCTTGGATGTCATGGACAAAACGTCGGAGATTCGTGTTCTCCAAGCAGAACTCAATGATTTTTACGGCGTGGTGATTAAAATCCTGGGTACGACCGCCTCGGTTCGAGCCGCGCTCGATGCCGGATTAGCAGCTGCCCGCGAGATGGGTGGCAAGCCAATCTCAACGATCCTAAATCGACCCGATCCGGGAAGCTGGATCGCGTTGAACGCCAAACGTGAGTTCAATCCACTGATACAACAAGATGTGGTTCTGATTCCAGCCACGCATGCCGAAACCAGTTTGAATAAGGAACGCCCCATGGCTGACCAACCATCGTACGCCCTTGGTTTTCTCGAAACGCAAGGTTTCACCGCAGTATTTGAGGCGATCGACAGCGCCTGCAAAGCAGCCAACGTGGAAGTTGTCTGCAAGGAGAAACTGGGTGGCGGGTATGTGACTGTCGTGATCAAGGGAGATGTCGCCGCAGTCAAGGCCGCCGTGGAGTCGGGTAAGAGCAAAGTCGAGGGACTTGGCAAGCTGATCGCCGCTCACGTGATCGCCCGCCCCAGCGCTGCCGCGCTGGGACTCTTGCCTAAGTAGGTCGGATCAGCGGGAACTACCAACACGGGCGAATGCAGCATGCGCTGTTGCATTCGTACCTGGCGCGGCAAGGCGATCCAATGCCGCACGGGCGGCCGCATAACGGGTGACCGCGTTCCGCATCGATTCGCTCGTTGCACTCGAAAGGTCTACCGCCTCCGTTGTTCGACTGTAGATCAATTGTTCTGCCCAATTTGGCGACCGGCGTGGACTTCCCGCGAAAAGCTTCTGTAATTCTTGCCAACCGCTTTTGTTTTTTTGTACCTTCATGCTGCGAAGGTATTCGCCGCGCAATCGGGACTCCGCAGCAAGGTATCTTTCCGCAAACTGCCGCGATTCCTCGTCGGATTGCTGATATAGGGCTACAACAAAACTTCGTGCGGTGATTGGCGCCGAGCTCTCGCCGATCGCCGTAAAGCCGGAGTCGACACTCACCGCTTCGCAGTGAATAAAGACGCGATCGCCTCGCCACCATCGGGGTACTCGAAAAACGACCGATAGTTGCTGCTCTCCCTCGAGCGTTTTGCGAGGTCCGGCACAAAGCTTGAAGTAGACGCCGTGGCCGCGCAAGATCGTTCCGCTGGCAATGTCTAGGTCGACGGGAGGCAACTCTTCAAATTGATACCGCTCCCGATGCGACTCATGCAGCGAACCTTTCGCCTCGCCCTCGGCAATTCCGGGATAACGGCCCTGGACGTGAAAATTCCAATCTCGATTCCGCTCCGATTCGCCTTGCACCTGCTTGGAACCGACCACGCGACTGGAAACCGTGGTCTGCGGCGAAAAATCCTCCACACGCAAGCTGCTGTCGGGCGACTCGATTCGCACCCAAATCTCCCGTAGCGATTCGTCCGTTGACAGCCTTGATAGCACTGATACAGGAAAGCGAGCGACGACCAGTCGCTGATCCGGATTCGCTTCCGTGAAGCCTGGCGGGGTCACATCCCGACACTCGACCAAGCTGTCTACATCGAATTGAATGCGTTCGGCAGCGCGAACGACTGTCATAGGTGCCGGCATGGGGGCGATAAGAATTGCGCCAACCATCCAGCTTAAGATCCATGCTCGAGACATCTTTCCAAGACTCCGTAAATTGAGCTCTTCCGGACCATCCCAGTCCTGAACAAGCCTCCTTCTTGGAGCCAATCGAATCCTAGCGCGCTCGATGGAAGCGTCAAGGCGCTGGGAAGAAGTTCGAAAAAGGTCGGATGCAATCGGGTGTCCTACGGCGGACGCAGGATCACGTACGCACAAGCTCGGTAATCGTCGCGAAGCGTGCAGCTGTTCGCGAGTCAATTTGTACGCGTCAACCGTTCACGGGTCGATGGAATGCGTGATACGCGCCATCAAATGGACACGCCATCAAATAAACGCGCCATCAAATAAACGCCTGGCCGACGAGTAGTCTACCGGTTTGGCGAACTACACCGCTGCGGCACCCAGGGTCACATCCGGGGCGGGCAGGACACTGCTGCCGGTTAAGAACTCGTCGATGGCCCGTGCGGCACCGCGGCCTTCGTTGATCGCCCAAACCACCAACGACTGTCCTCGACGACAATCGCCCGCCGCGAAAACGCCCGGCAGGTTCGTCGCGAAGGGACCGTGTTGAGCCTGGTAGTTTGTGCGAGGATCAAGTTGGATGCCCAACAACTCGCTGGCATAGTGTTCCGGACCGAGGAAGCCCATGGCAAGCAGAACCAGATCCGCTTTCCAGTTTCGCTCGCTGCCGGGAATCTCGATCAATTTGAATTGGCCATCGATTTTTTTCCATTCGACCTGTACCGTTTTGAGCCCGCAGACGCGCCCCTGTTCGTCGCCAAGGAATTCCTTGGTGAGGATGCAGTACTCGCGGGGATCTTTGCCAAAGGTCGCTTCCACTTCGGCGTGACCGTAGTCGACCCGATAGATCCGAGGCCACTGTGGCCAGGGATTGTCAGGGGCCCGATCCTGCGGCGGTTTCGGAAGCAGTTCAAAGTTGACGAGGCTCGAACAGCCGTGCCGCAATGACGTGCCGATGCAGTCGGTGCCCGTGTCACCACCGCCGATCACGATCACGTCTTTGCCCTTGGCCGAGATGTACTGTCCGTCTCGATGGCTGCTATCGAGCAGGCTGCGGGTGTTGGCCGTCAAAAACTCCATGGCAAAATGAATGCCGCTCAAGCCACGACCCGGTACGACCAGATCGCGCGGCTTGGTGGCGCCCGTTGCGAGAAGCAGCGCGTCGTTCTCCGCTCGCAAACGCACCGGATCAACATTGACGCCCACATCCGCGTTGGTCATGAACTTCACACCTTCGGCGGCCATCAGATCGATGCGACGTTGTACGACCTGCTTGTCGAGCTTCATGTTCGGAATGCCGTACATCAGCAACCCGCCAATCCGGTCGGCACGCTCGTACACGGTGACGGTGTGTCCAACTTTGTTCAGTTGCGCCGCTGCGGCAAGACCGGCTGGTCCCGAACCGATGACGGCGACTTTCTTGCCGCTCCGCGTTTTCGGTGGCTGGGCTTTGACCCAGCCTTCCGCGAAGCCGCGATCGATGATGGCATTCTCCAGGTTTTTGATTGTTACGGGTGGATCGGTAATCCCGAGCACACACGCGCCCTCGCACGGCGCCGGACAGACTCGACCGGTGAACTCGGGGAAATTGTTGGTTTTATGCAGCCGGTCCAGCGCTTCCTGCCAACGACCTTGATAGACCAAGTCGTTCCATTCGGGGATCAGGTTGTCGATGGGACAGCCGCTTCCCGACTGACAGAACGGTACACCGCAATCCATGCACCGTGCGCCCTGTTTCCGCAATTCCTCGTCGGCAGGTTCGGTGTAGATCTCCAAAAAGTCGCGAACCCGCTCCGTCGCCGGGCGATAGGGAACCGTCTTGCGGGTATGGTCTTTGAATCCAGTTGGATGGCCCATGTTCGGCTTCTCGATACTAAGCGTTTTTGGTTGATTGTGATCGGAAAGAGGTTAGGAACCGGATGCGTGCATGTGACCTTCGGTGTTGATTTTCGATTCACTCTCCTCGTCGTGCCGCATTCGCTCCGCGAGCACTCGTTTGTAATCGACCGGCATGACTTTCACGAACTGGTGAAGCATTTCCGGCCACTTCTCGAGCACCCGCTTCGCAACCGTCGATCCGGTGTACTTGTGATGAAGTTGCAAAAGTTGGTGCAGTTCGGCTTTATCGCCGGCAGCTTGTATTTCCTCGAGTTCCACCGTTCCGAGATTGCAGTTTGCCAGGAAAGTTTGGTTGGGATTCCAAACGTAGGCGATGCCTCCGGACATGCCGGCGGCAAAGTTTCTACCGGTCGGCCCTAAGACGACGACACGGCCGCCCGTCATGTATTCGCATCCATGGTCGCCGCAGCCTTCAACCACCGCATGCGCCCCGCTGTTGCGAACGCAGAATCGCTCGGCTGCACGCCCGCGGAAAAATGCTTCGCCTCCCGTCGCACCATAAAGACACACGTTCCCAACGATGATATTGTCTTCGGGAACGAAAGTCGCTTTCGGCGAAGGGTAGACGATGATGCGGCCGTTACTCAGACCCTTGCCGACGTAGTCGTTGGCATCGCCTTCCAACTCCAGCGTCACACCGCCTGCCAGCCATGCACCGAAGCTCTGACCTGCTGAACCGTGGAACTTGACCTGGATCGTTCCATCCGGCAGGTACGCGGCGCCATATCGCTTCGCGATGTGATAACTGAGCGTCGTGCCCACGGTGCGATTGACGTTCTGGATCTCCATTTCGAAGGACACTTTTTGTTTCTTCTCGAGTGCCGGTTGGCAGCGCGCGATGAGTTCATTGTCGAGCGACTTGTCTAGCTCGTGATCCTGACTGATGGTGCAGTGTACCTGCACATCGGGACGAGGTTTCTTCGCCGGAGTCAGCAGGGCCGTCAGGTCCAGCCCGTCGGTTTTCCAATGACGGATCGCGGCATTCGTCTCCAGACAATCGACTCGACCCACCATATCGACCAGTCGACGGAAACCAAGCTTTGCCATGATTTGGCGAGCTTCTTCAGCCACCATGAACAGGTAATTGATCACATGCTCCGGTTTGCCGGTGAATTTCTTTCGCAGTTCGGGATCTTGCGTCGCAATTCCAACGGGGCAGGTATTGAGATGACATTTTCGCATCATGATGCAGCCCAGGGTGATGAGCGGCGCTGTGGAAAAGCCGATCTCTTCGGCGCCGAGCATCGCCGCGATCACGACATCGCGTCCCGTCTTGATTTGGCCGTCCGTCTGCAACACGACCCGGCTCCGTAGATCGTTCAACACGAGCGTCTGGTGGGTCTCAGCGATCCCAAGTTCCCACGGTAGCCCCGCATGCTTGATGCTCGTAAGCGGTGATGCGCCGGTTCCACCGGTATCGCCCGAGATCAGGATATGATCGGCGTGCGCTTTCGCTACGCCGGCCGCGATCGTGCCGACACCCACTTCGGAGACGAGTTTCACGCTGACACGCGCCGCGGGATTGGAGTTCTTCAGGTCGTAGATTAACTGCTTCAAATCCTCGATCGAGTAGATATCGTGGTGCGGCGGCGGACTGATCAATCCGACTCCCGGAGTCGAGTACCGGATTTTGGCAATGAAGTCGTCGACTTTGTGGCCCGGCAGTTCTCCGCCCTCCCCGGGCTTCGCGCCTTGCGCCATCTTGATCTGCAACTCATCGGCGTTCGCGAGGTAGTTAATCGTCACGCCGAAACGGCCTGACGCGACCTGCTTAATGGCCGATCGTTTGGAGTCGCCATTGGCTAGTGGCTTGAATCGCTCCGGATCCTCGCCACCCTCTCCTGTGTTGGATTTTCCCCCAATACGATTCATCGCGATCGCCAGGGTCTCGTGTGCTTCAGCGGAAATCGACCCGAAGCTCATCGCCCCCGTGCAGAATCGCTTAACAATTTCTGAAGCGGGTTCGACTTCCTCCAGCGGTACCGATGGTCCCGCAACTCCTTCTTTGAAACTCAGCAAGCCACGCAAAGCGCAACGGCGCGTAGCCTCCTCGTTCACGTGCTTGGAGAATCGTGCATAGGCATCGCGGGCGTTGTCGCGTGCCGCGACCTGCAATTCGCTGATCGCTTGCGGGTCCCACATGTGCCGTTCGCCCTCCGCCCGCCAATGGAACTCACCGGGATTCGGCAAGACCGGCAAACGGTTTTCAACCGCGGTGGGATAACCCAGTGCATGGCGACGAATGGCCTCGGCTGCAAGCACAGAAAAGCCGACGCCTTGGATGCGACTGGCGGTTCCGGTGAAGCAACGGTCGATCACTTCGTCGCGGAGTCCCACTGCTTCGAAAATCTGTGCGCCCTTGTAGGACTGCAACGTGCTGATGCCCATTTTGGACATCACTTTCAGGATCCCTTTGCCCACCGCTTTGTTGTACGCGACAACCGCTTTCTCGTCGCTCAGTTCGGCTGGCAACAGGCCCGTGCGCCGCGACTGCCACAGGGCTTCGAAAGCTAGATAGGGATTGATGGCGTCCGCACCGTAGCCGATCAGCAGGCAGTGATGCTGCACTTCGCGGGCTTCACCCGTTTCCAGCACAATGCCCAGTCGGGCACGCTTGGCGTTCCGCACCAGGTGATGATGCACGGTGCCGCACGCCAGCAGCGAACTCATGGCAACCCGGTCCGGTCCCATGGCTCGATCGGTCAAGATGATCAGCGAGTCCCCGGCTTCGATCGCCCGATCTGCTTCCAGGCAGATGCGATCGAGTGCCTGCAGCATTCCCGCTTCGCCCTCGGACTTCGGCCAAGTGATGTCGATCGATCGAGACCGCCATCCGCGGTGGTCCAGTCCCTTGAGCGACGCGAGTTCTTCGTTGCTCAAGATCGGCTGGGGGATCAACAAGCGGTGGCAGTGCTTGGGGGTTGCGTCCAACAGATTGCTTTCAGGACCGATGTAGCATTCCAACGACATGATCACTTCTTCGCGAATCGAATCGATTGGCGGATTGGTGACCTGCGCAAAGAGTTGCTTGAAATAGTCGTAAAGCATGCGAGGTTGATCGGAGAGCACCGCGAGGGCGGCGTCATTGCCCATGGAACCGATCGGGTCTCGCTTCTCTTTTACCAGCGGCAAGAGCATGAATTGCAGCGTTTCCGTGGTGTAGCCGAAGGCCTGCATCCGCTGTAGCAAGCTCGAAGGTTCGAAGCCGTGAGCCGCGGGAACTTTGGGTAGTTCCTTCAATTCCAGTCGCTCTTGCTTTAACCAATCGGCATAAGGACGCTGCCCGGCAATCGATTGTTTCACCTCGTCATCGGGAATCAGTCGCCCTTGCTCAAAGTCGACCAGGAACATCCGCCCCGGCTGGAGCCGGCCTTTTTCCTTCACGTTTTCCGGCGGAATGTTCGGCAAGACGCCCACTTCGCTGGCCATGATCACGCGATCGTCGTGTGTGAGGTAATAACGGCTGGGGCGCAGGCCGTTTCGGTCCAGCACCGCCCCGACAAAACGCCCGTCGGTAAACGCGACGGACGCCGGGCCGTCCCACGGTTCCATCAGGCAGGAATTGAATTCGTAAAAGGCCCGCTTGCCCTCCGGCATCGAATCATGGTTCTGCCACGCTTCCGGAATCATCATCATCACGGCTTCCGGTAGCGAGCGTCCGCTGAGTAGTAATAGTTCGAGCACGTTATCGAAAACACCGGAGTCGGACGTGGTGAGGTCCGTAATGGGCAGAAGTTTCTGCAGGTCATCGCCGAACAGATCCGACGCCAGCAGGCCTTGTCGCGAGGTCATCCAATTGATGTTGCCGCGCAGCGTGTTGATCTCACCGTTGTGGCACATGAAACGCATCGGCTGCGCCCGTTCCCAAGACGGGAACGTGTTGGTGCTGAAGCGGGAATGCACCATGGCCAAATGCGACTTGAATTCTGGATTGCGCAGGTCGGGGTAATAAAGGGGTACCTGGCCCGCAGTGAGCTGGCCTTTGTAGATAATGATCCGCGACGAAAAGCTGCAAACGTAATATTGCGACCACTGGCGCAGCTTCATCTTCCGCAGCGTGTGATACGCATGCTTGCGAATCACCAGCAATTCGCGACAGAAACTCGAGCGATCGACGGTATCGGCCGCACCCACAAACAGTTGCTCAATCACCGGTTCGGTGGCGAGCGCCGCGGAACCGATGTCGGCACCTTTGGCGTCTGTCGGGACGCGCCGCCAGCCAATTAACCGCTGGCCTTCGTTCCGCACCGACTCCTCTAACACCGCCTTGCAGCGGGCCCGTTCCTCTGCGTCCTGCGGCAAGAAAACTTGCGCGACGCCATATTTTCCCGGCTCCGGTAATTCCGTCTTGAACGCTTCCCGCGCGTACTCCCGGAACATCTCATACGGCAACGCAGTCAGCATCCCCGCGCCATCGCCCGTGTTTTTTTCACTGCCGCATGCGCCGCGATGATCCATCGAGCACAAGATGGTGGCTGCGTCGCGGACAATCTCGTGGCTCCGTTGACCCTTTACGTGCGCGACGATCCCGACGCCGCAACTGTCCTTTTCGTATCCGGGGTCATACAGTCCTGTGCGTCCCGGCAGCCCGTTCGAGAATACGTTCGACATGAATTCCTGTCTCCCACCTGTCAACCACCGGCATCTTGCCACTGCCATCGGGGGTCAGCCTGACCCACCGCCTGATACCCGCCTGGTGCCATCACGCGCGATGACCGATCATCGAAGGCATCCACCGGGTATCGCGAGGACGCCTTGAACGCTCTTACCCGCGTTCGGGTAAGAGCACCGGCGATCCTTCCCCTGGAACGGGCATGTGGATCGTCGCTGACCCGGCCGCGGTCGGCGATGCTTCCGCCGATGGCGCGGTGATGCCGCCCGAGTGCTCCCGCAGAAAATCGAGAAAGCAGTGGGCCGTCTTGCCAAGCTGCTTGCCCCGACGATGAATGATTCCCACCGGTCGCAGGATTGTGGAACCATCCAGCGGAATCGCTCGCAACGACCCCGCTTGAATCTCCTGCTCCACCGTGGGAGCAGGCAGAAGAGCGAATCCCGCATCAATCTCTACAGCCCGTTTGATGGTTTCCGTGTTGTCGAACTCCATCACGACTCGAACTTCCACTCGCTCTGATTGCAGAACGCGATCGATCTCCTGGCGAATCTCCAAGTCGCTGTCAAACGTCACCATCTGCAATCCGCTCAAATCCGACAACCGAACGGATTGCCGATTCGCCAAAGGATTGCCCGGCGCACAAACCACCACCATCGGTTCTTCGCGCCAGGGGATCGCGCGAATCTGACGCGTTGACCGCGGATAACTCACCAAACCGATATCCACTTGGTCCGATTCCACTAACTCGTAAACACGGTCCGGATGCTGGTATTGCACGCGGACATTCGCCTTGGGATGCAACGACAGAAAATTGCGGACAATACGGTTCATGTGCGATAGGCCGACCGAATAAATCGATGCCACACTGACTCGCCCCGCTACCTCCTCATGCAGCGTTCGTACCTCTTCCTCGAGCATCGCGAATTTTTGCACCAGCTCCCTACAACCCTCGTAATAAACCTCCCCCTCACGCGTCAGCACGAACGGGCGCTTCGAACGGTCCAAGAGCTTCACACCCAAGTACTCCTCCAACTGGTTCACCATCTGGCTGGCGCCAGACTGCGAGATGCCGTTGTCGTCCGCCGCCCGCGAAAAACTTCGCTGGCTAACGACATCGCAGAAAACCTTGAGCAACTTGAGATGCATAAAACTCGATAACATGTATCAGCATTGTTGATGCTGATGAGATTCAAAATTATGAATGGCGATGATAAGCTAAGCCTGTTCCGGATGCCTGTCAATTGGCAGGAGCGATGATTTCTCGAAATGTTCACGTTTTTGACGGGGAAATTGCGTGACGCAGCCAGTTGGGTGCATGAAACCGGTTACAGAAACCAGTTACTGGAGCCAGTCTGGGAAGCCAGTCGAGCGGAAGCGCGACTGGGGCCGGTCACGGAGAGAGGCTGCGAGGCCCGAGCGAAAGTGACGCATCGGGTCTAACGGCTTCGACAAACGGCTTCGACAAACGGCTTCGACAATGCGACGGAGCGGTTTGACTATATTACCCCGATGTTTTACCCAGATGTTTATCGGCGAAGTCGAGGAAAACGCGCCAATCTTCGCGGGTCATCGAATGTTTTCCCGGGCGGATGAAGTACCCGAGTCGGCTATCAAGAAGCTTTCCCGGTTCCGGCACGGTACGCGCCCCAAGGCCTTCGCTGCCGAGAAAGCGGTAGACCGGATCGGCGGCCGCGAGGACCTCGAATTGCCCATCGGGGTTTGCCCAAGTGTCCTCCACCGCGTTCGTGAACAGCACGGGCCGCGGCGCTACCAGGGCGACGAGGCTATTTTGGTCGAATGGCAAGCGATCGGGCTGTTCGTTGAATTGTTTGAACACGTCATTGAACCAGTGAGGGAACCGGTCATTGATCTGCTTCACCGATTCACCGACTTTGCCGCGACTGGGGGCTGTGCCGCCGCACCCGGCTTGATGGGGAATTGCCAGAGCGATGCGTTCGTCGAGGGCCGCGGCGAGCAGCGCGGTCTTTCCCAGCCGTGAATGGCCAACGACGGCGATGCGTTTGCCATCGAGGTCGGGATCGGTCACCAGGTAATCGACCGCTCGATGAATTCCCCAGGCCCATGCTGCGATCGTTCCCCAGCTATCCACAACGCGATGAGACTGTCCGGGCGGGAAGAAATGGGGGTGCACTCCATCGGTAAAGTCAGGGCGATCGGGGTCGACATCGCCGCTGTAAAAAGTGGCGACCGCATATCCGCGATCGATCGACGATTCGAGGGCCCAGGTATCGATTTGCGAACCGCGACTTGCCTCGGTAGCCCGCTCCCCTTGTGTGCCTTGGCAGCTGCTGTAAATCCAACCTTCGGGTAGCGGGATCGCAGGGTCGTTCACCAGTGCGTGATTGCCGCAGAAATTCATGCCGACGAAAACGGGAGCTTTCTCGTTCCGTTTGTTGGGCACCACGAGCAACAAGTTTATTTTCGGTGCGGCGGGCGGACCAAAGGAAATCGTCAGTTGTTTTTTCGTGGCCTTCCCGCCGAAGTATTGCGGGTCGTGCACTTCCAGTTTGGATTCGATCGCGACGGCCGGCGGTAGAAAGCCGTACATATAATGCTGAAACAGTTTTTGAAGTT